>NZ_CP018154.1:0-292500 GCF_001889025.1 Sphingorhabdus lutea
GGTGATGAGGAATAATCTATTTTAACGTCACCTATAATGGACATGGCAATTCAAACTTTTACTTTTGGTGGCAGAGCAATTTTGCTTTGCCGGTCCACGGGCCTTATTTTGGCCGCGTAAATCGGCCCTGTTGGTCGCGGACCTGCATTTGGAAAAAGCCAGCAATTTTGCCATGGGGGGCAGATGCTCCCCCCTATGACAGCCATGAGATTATTGAAAATTTGGGCGATTTGGCCGCCCAATTTAACGCCGCCTGCATTTATTCTTTGGGCGATAATTTTCATGATGATGACGGACAATATCGATTATCCAAAATGTGCAGGATAAAATTACAGCATTGGCCGAAAAATATACTCTAAATTGGATAATCGGCAATCATGATGAGGCGTTGAGCAGATCATTTGGCGGCAATATTTATGAAGAAATGAATGTGGATGGTATTATCCTGCGCCATATGGCACAGCGGCATGAAACACGCCCTGAAATTTCTGGGCATTTTCACCCCAAATATCGCGCAAAAATCCGTGGTCGGCAGATAAATCGTGTCTGCGCGCTGGCTGCGGGAAATCATTTAATCCTTCCTGCTTTTGGGGCATTAACCGGCGGCATGGGCGCAAATGACGCCGCAATTGCATCGGCATGCGGCATGAAAAGCGGTGATATGGCCGCCGCCTATATGGATGCGAACCCGCGGCTAATCACCATGCAATTATATTTTACCTAAGATGCCCTTGCTGATTTTTGAAAATCCAGCTACTCCTTAAATGAAGTGGAGATGGAAAATTTATGATAGTGCTAGATTCCCTAATGGTGAAAATCGCGCTTATCGGTTTATTGGGCGTTGGCGCACAATGGATTGCATGGCGGATCAACAAACCGGCCATTGCGTTAATGTTATTCGCAGGTGTGATGGCAGGGCCCGTTTTGGGGATAATCAACCCGCGCGCGGATTTTGGCACTTTATTAGAACCCATTGTCAAATTGGCGGTGGCGGTTATCCTGTTCGAAGGGGGGCTTAGCCTTAATTTTAAGGATTTGCGCCATGCGGGCAGTGGGGTATTGCGGCTTGTCATTGTGGGCGTGCCTGTTGGCTGGGTGCTTGGCACAATGGCGGGTTATTATGGCGCGAACCTATCGCTTGGCGTTGCGGCATTATTTGGCGGAATTTTGGTGGTTACCGGCCCAACGGTTATCGGCCCGATGCTGCGTTCGCTGCGCGTCGGCAACCGTGTTCGTGATATTTTAAAATGGGAAGGCATTGTTAACGACCCGATTGGCGCTTTGCTTGCCGTTGCCATTTATACCTATATTCACTATGTTTCCTTAAATGCTGGTCCGGTCAATTTGGTCGAAATTTCTGCCATTGTCCTTGGCTCTAGCATTATTGCAGGTGCAATTGGCGCGGCATTGGGCTTTGCATTAGTATATATTTTCCCGCGTGGATGGGTGCCGGAATATTTAAAAGCACCCGTTTTATTGGTGGCTGTTATTGGCGGTTTTGTTGGCGCGGATTTAATCATGCATGAAACCGGCCTTATCACCGTGACCATTATGGGTGTGGTGATGGCCAACCGCCCCACATTTTCCAGCCGCGCATTAAGACGGTTTAAGGAAGATTTGTCTGTATTGCTCATTTCCGGCGTGTTTATCCTGCTTTCCGCCACATTGGATTGGGAAACCATGCAAAAATTCCAACCTATATTTTTGGTATTTTTGGGGATGCTATTATTCATCGTGCGTCCGGTTACCGTGCTGACCAGTCTGGCATTTAGCGATGTTCCATGGCGTGAAAGATTATTTATCGCATGGATTGCACCGCGCGGCGTAGTGGCCATTGCGGTGACCAGCTTATTCGCCATTCGTTTGGTGGAATTGGGTTATGAAGGGGCGGATGCCTTAATCCCCTTGGTCTTTGGCGTGGTGATTGTCACCATTTTCGCCCATGGTTTTTCCGCAGGATATGTTGCCCGCTTCCTTGGCATTGATCAGGGTAAAAGCGAGGATATTTTGTTGGTCGGGTCAAATCGGTGGAATATTGCCTTTGGTAAATTTTTATCCAGCATGGATTTAAATGTCGTGATTGCGGATCAAAGCAAATATGCATTGCGCAACGCCCGCAAGGCAGGGTTGGAAACCCATTGCGGCGAAGTATCGGAAAGCGCACATGGCCATGAATTGGACATTGGCCGTTTCCAACATTTATTGGTCGGGACAGAGGGCGATAGCTATAATTTATTGGTCGCAAATGATTTGGGGCCAGAGGTTGGGTTTGAATCACTGACCATCATGTCGGGCGAAGATGCAATAAACCATCATAATCGCGCCCGCGTTTTATTTGCCAGTGGGGCAAGTTTTGAATTGCTGGACGATCGGATTTATTCGGGTTGGGAATTTAGCAAAACCCGCATCACCGAAAAATTCACCTATAGCGATTTTAGGGCAAATTTAATCGAGGATGAAGAACCGGTCGCGGTACTGAAACCGGATAATCGCTTATTATTCTTTGCTGTGGGCAGCAGCCCAACGGTTGAACCCGATGATGTCATTATCAGCTTTGTTCAGCCCGACACGCCCGAAGAACGCAAGGCGCAGCGTGAGGCGGAAAAACAGCGCAATGACAAATAATCACCTTTCAACTTAGGGGCGGTAAAATGCCCCCCAAATATCCGCACATAAATTAAATATATGATTTATCTGGCCGCGCGCGCGCCAAAAATCGCGCTACCCACACGGACATGGGTTGCCCCCAATGTGATGGCGACTTCATAATCCGCCGACATTCCCATAGAAAGACACTGGCCCATAGAAAGACACTGGCCCATAGAAAGAGACTGGCCCATAGAAAGAGACTGGCCCATAGATAAATTTTGGCCCATTTCTATCACCTGATCCGACTTGGCTTGTTCATCCTCCATATAACGGGCGGATATTTCGGCAAGCAGCGCAAAAAATGGCGATGGCTCAATATCCGCGGGCGGCATACACATAAAGCCTGCAATGGGAATATTTTGTTCTTTGGCAATTTTCAATAAATCGTCCAAATCCTGTATCGCACAGCCGCCTTTTTGCGGTTCATCCCCAATATTTACCTGAATGAAACAGGGTAAAAACCGCCCCTGCTTTGCCATTGCCTTGCCCAATGCCAATATTAAGGACGGCCTGTCCACCGAATGGATGACATCAAATAATGCCACAACATCATCGGCCTTTTTCGATTGTAATTGGCCAATAAAATGCAGAATGGTTTCTGGATATTTTTCACGCAAAACGGGCCATTTTTCAATCGCCTCCTCATATCTATTTTCACCAAAATGGCGATGCCCTGCATCCAATATCGGGCGGATATGCGCCGCATCATATGTTTTGCTGACTGCGATTAAGTTTATTTCATCGGCGCTACGCCGTGCCAATTTGGCGGCGGCGGCGATTTTGTCTTGAATTTTTTTTAATGCGCTTGCGCTTGCAATGATATTGCTGGACTGCGATGATATGCTATTATTCATAATCGGGCATATAGAACAAATTTAAAGGGCTTGCCAAATGTTGATATGCCATCGGGATAAAAAATTTACCTTTAAAAATTATTGGTCGTCCCAAATATTCATGACCGATGAGCGTTTGGACATACAAAATGCCGCCAGTGGCGATGACCCCGCCATTGCCCATCGCGGATTATTTCGCGCCATTGCGGCATTGCCGCCGCGCTCCATCATTATTTTTCGTCATTATTCATTGCCCATGAAAAACCGCATTAAATTATTCACCTTGATAAAAAAACGCGCAAAAAAAAAGGGGCATGCCATTTTTTGGGCGGGGCATATATTTCATGCCATTAAATATGGCGCAGATGGGGCGCATATCCCGCTATGGGCGCGGCGTAAATTTTCCAACCGCTGCCAAATTCACCCCTTATCCCTCTCCATATCGGCGCATCATGCCGCCGACATTAACTCTGCAAGTTTATATCATCCTGATTTCTTGATTTTATCTCCAATTTTCACCACAAAAAGCCATGTGGGACAGCGCCCATTGGGGCGGATGCGGTTTATGAAATTGTCGCAATTATCCCATCATCATATTATCGCAATGGGCGGCATGAATGTGCGCCGCGCCGCCAATATGAAAAATCATATTGCATGCGGATGGGCGGGCATAAATGCCTTTCAAAAATAAAATATTATATGTGAATGGGATTAAAATTTAATCCGTGTGCCAACATAAACGGCTTCACTATCCGCCTTTGGATCGGTCCAAACCGTGCTGTCACGTTCGCTTTTATAACGCACACCTGCGGTTAAATCGACACCTTTGGCAAGGCGATATTTACCGCCAAGGCTGACTCCATAGTCGGTTTTATCATCATGGCCCGATGGGCTGGTCGCATTTGTGCGCGGTTGGATTAAGGAGACATCAGATCCAAAACGACTTGGCTTTTGGTTTTTATCGCCATCCAATTTAAATGTCGTGCTTTCCAACAAAGCTGCGGGACGTTTTTGAAGAGATAAGGGCGGGGTGATTGCAGAAAATGACGTCGCCCCCTTCATCGCGGTTAAACGGAAATTGGTGCGGGCAAATTGGCGCGCCAATTCATTGCCGCTGCCCACTTCGGTAATCGCGCTGCGCACCGAAACCGCGCCTTTTTGATTATAATCCCTGCCCAAAGAACGTGCTGCCACGGTCAATGAACCATTATCCTTTATCGACAGACCAGCAGGGGTATAGGGGAAAAGATTATTTTTTACCGCCTTACCCTTATTTAATTCTTGCAACCGCGCGGCCAACCGCACATCAACGCCGGCGGGTGTATATCCATCGGACAGGATTGAAGATTGTTTCCAATTATTGCCGCCATCAATTTTTGCGGCAAATGCAGGAATGATGGACACGGAAGCACAAATGGCCGTCAACGCCATTAAAGCGCCCTTCGATCCAAATTTGTTTTTTCCGTTACGCACGCTTTGTCTTCCCGTCATTTTTGTTATGAACTTTAATTGCATAAATTATGTTATTTGCGCAAGTAAAGTTAGCGATTTTGCATAAATAAAATATGAATATCTGCTTATTGTTGTAAATATCGCACTACTTCGCCCGATTTGTTAAATTATTTTACAATTATCCGCTTAATCTATGATGAATTAGCCCCGCCATTTTCATGTCAAAGCGATTCATATTTGGAGTCGTTTCGTCAAATCGCCAAAAAAATCATATTTTTTGCAAAAATTATCGTTGTTCAGGCTGCTGCAATCTTGCCTAAGCCAACAAAGCCGATATAGAGTATTTATATAATTTTATTCCATGACATTTGATGCTATGCGCGGATGGTTATAGGATGATGGGAAAGATAAGGATAATAATGCGACTTAATAAATTTTTGATCATCACTGTCAGCAGTGTCGCGCTCATTTCTGGTTTATCGGCTTGTGGTAAATCAAAGAGCGTCAAAACCGACATGGCCGCCAGTAAAGTTACCGCAATTGGCGTTAATGCATATTTATGGCGCGCGTCATTGGATTCTGTTTCTTTCATGCCATTATTACAAACCGACAGCGCGGGCGGCGTGATTGTGACCGATTGGTATATTAACCCATCAAGTCCGGGAGAACGGATTAAATTGACCATTTCAATTTTGGATCAAGATTTGCGTTCCGATGCAGTACGCGTGGCCGGATCACGCCAAATTTTGCAAAATAATAATTGGGTTGATGCGCCAATGCGCGCTGCGACCGTTCAAAAAATGGAAAATATCATTTTGACCAAGGCCCGCGATTTGCGCCGCAGCGCGATTAACGGTTAAGGCAATAACATCTACATCGCCCTGTTGACATCATATTGGGCAATATGATGATGGGCGATAAATAAAAATAGGGCAATTATGAGCGAAGCAGACAGATTCAACCCGCACGTCGCCGATGTGCGGTGGCAAAAACGTTGGGAAGAAGAACAAACTTTCCGCGCCAATGATGATAGCGATAAACCGCGCGCTTATATTTTGGAAATGTTCCCCTATCCATCGGGCCGCATCCATATTGGCCATGTGCGTAATTACACCATGGGCGATGTGTTGGCGCGGTATAAACGCATGACCGGGCATGAGGTATTGCACCCCATGGGCTGGGACGCATTTGGCATGCCCGCGGAAAATGCCGCCATGGAACGTAAAGTGCATCCGGGCAGTTGGACATTTGACAATATTGACAATATGCGCACCCAGTTAAAACGTATTGGTTTTGCGTTGGATTGGTCGCGTGAATTGGCCACTTGTACGCCGCAATATTATGGCCATGAGCAGGCATTATTCCTTAAACTATATGAAGCCGGCCTTGTTTACCGCAAGGAAAGCACGGTAAATTGGGATCCGGTCGATATGACCGTATTGGCCAATGAACAGGTTATTGATGGCAAGGGTTGGCGCAGCGGCGCAGAGGTTGAAAAGCGCAAATTAAACCAATGGTTTTTGAAAATAACCGATTTTGCCGATGACTTATTAGAGGGATTGGACAGCCTTGAAAAATGGCCCGACAAGGTCCGTTTGATGCAGGAAAATTGGATTGGTAAATCACAGGGCGCATTGCTACGCTTTGCCATTTCCAACGCGGCGGTTTCTGATATGGCGGGCATTGATGAAGTGGAAGTTTTCTCCACCCGTCCCGATACCATTATGGGTGCATCCTTTATCGCCATTGCCGCCGACCATCCCCTTGCACAGCAAATGGCCGCAAATGCCGATTATGCAGATAAAGACGCGCTGTCCGCCTTTATTGAGGAATGCCGCAAGGGCGGCACAACGGCGGCGGAAATTGAAACATTGGAGAAAAAGGGGTTTGATTTGGGTCTGCGCGCCGCGCACCCGATTGACCCTGAATTAAGCCTGCCCATTTATGTCGCCAATTTTGTGTTGATGGATTATGGCACAGGCGCGGTCATGGGTGTGCCCGGCCATGATCAACGCGATTTTGAATTTGCCTCCAAATATGGCCTGCCCATTAAAAGGGTGGTTGCCGCCAATGCTGCCGATGCAGATGCCCCCTTTGCAGGGGAAGCCGAATCGGGTGACGGAATTTTGGTCAATAGCGGCGAGTTTAATGGGTTAAGCGTCGATGATGCGAAAAACGCCATTATTACCCGCGCGGAAAATGAAAATTGGGGCGCGGGTAAGGTGCAATATCGCCTGCGCGATTGGGGCGTATCACGCCAACGCTATTGGGGAACGCCCATCCCGATTATCCATTGTGATGATTGCGGCGCTGTGCCCGTTCCTGCCCAGCAGCTTCCCGTCACCCTGCCCGAAGATGTCAGTTTCGACATTCCCGGCAACCCGCTTGACCGTCATCCGACATTTGGCAAGGCCGATTGCCCCAAATGTGGTAAGGCCGCACGGCGCGAAACCGACACATTGGACACATTTGTCGATTCCAGCTGGTATTTCATCCGCTTTGCCAGCCAACCAGATGCCCAAGCATTTGATAAGGCGGCGGCGGAAAAATGGTTGCCCGTTACCCAATATATTGGCGGGGTTGAACATGCGATTTTGCACCTGCTCTATGCGCGTTTTTGGACAAGGGCGCTGAACCATATTGGCATGATAGATATCAAAGAACCCTTTGGCAGCCTGTTCACCCAAGGAATGGTGACGCATCAAACATTCACCCATGGCGATGGCAGCTGGTTATCGCCCGATCAGGTGCGCAAAAATGGCAATGATTGGATTGTGATCGAAGATGGCAGCCCCGCCACCGCTGGCCGCATTGAAAAAATGTCAAAATCCAAGAAAAATGTTGTCGATCCTGATGATATTATTGAACAATATGGCGCGGATGCGGTGCGCTGGTTCATGCTATCCGACAGCCCACCAGAGCGGGACTTAGAATGGTCAGAGGCCGGAATTGAAGGATGCTGGCGCTTTGTCAATCGGATGTGGCGTTTGGTATCAAAGGTGGGTGAAGCAGCCGCCAATGGTGACGCGGCGATTGAAAAAGCAAATTTGGCATTGTCGCGTAAAATGCATCAAAGCATTAAGGGCGTGGGCGAAGATATTGAAAATTTATCATTTAATAAAGCCATTGCCAAATTATATGAGCTGACCGCCGCGATTGAGAAGACTGCTGCTGGGCCATCAAGGGATGAGGCGATTATTGCCTTATTAACCATGGCTGCGCCCATGACCCCGCATTTGGCCGAGGAGGCGTGGGAGCAATTGGGCGAGAAACATGGATGTCATGGCATGATTGCCAATGCCCATTGGCCCAAAATTGACGAAGCATTGTTGGTGGAAGATGAAGTTACCATCGCGGTTCAGGTTCAGGGCAAATTGCGCGATACATTGACGATGGCAAAGGGAATTGCCAAAGAAGAAGCCGAAAAACTTGCACTGGCGAGTGAGAAAGTGCAGCGTGCCATTGATGGTAATGCGATAAAGAAAATTATCGTCGTGCCCGATCGATTGGTAAATATTGTGATATGAAAAAACTGCTCTGCTTGTTCGCGCTGACCGCTATTTTATCCGGCATCTTATCTGCTTGCGGATTAAAGCCATTATATGCCGATGGTCGCAGTGGGGCCGTGTCCAGCGCCCTATCCTCCATCAGCGTGGATCAAATTGATGGCAAAGCGGGATGGCTGGTTCGTCAGGCATTGGAACGGCAATTAAACCCCGCATCAAATGATGATAATGACGGCAAGGCATTTCATTTGGTGGTCAAATTGGATGACCAGATTGAGGGGCTTGGCGTGCGCGCTAATGATAGTGTGACCCGCGAACGGCGGACTTTACGGGCGCGTTATCAATTGATTGATAATCAAAGCGGGGTCATATTATTGGACAAAACCGCCTTTAGCGACGCGGGAATTGATATTGTGGGATCAGAATATGCCACCGTTGCGGCGGAAAATAGCGCACTTGAAAATTTAAGCCAGAAAATCGCCGATCAAATTATCGCGCAATTGGCTAATTACAGCTTAAACAAAGGCGATGCCACACAAAATAACGCCTCAGAACAAAGCAGCGCAGGCGAATAATGGCATATGGCGGCGGCCAAAAAATAGATAATTTGGGCCAATTAAAGGCGGCATATGACAATCCGGGCCGTTATAAAATGCTGTTCCTTTATGGGCCGGATGAATCCGAAATATCCTATATCGTCAAAAAATTCCTTGCCCATATTGGAAATAATGTCGAACATATTTTGTTAAATGGCGATCAATTGCGCAGCGACCCTGCCCTATTATCCGATGAGGCCAATGCCATATCCTTATTTGGCGAAAAAAAAATCATCCACGCTGAAATAAAACGTGATGAGGCAATGACCGCCATTGAATATTATTTACAAGGTCCAGCAGGTGAGCATGTCGTTTTGGTGCAAAGCGGCAATTTGACCAAGGCCAATAAATTACGCAAATTGGTGGAAGCAGATAAATCGGTTTTATCATTGATAGTATATGAGGCCAAATCCGATGTCCTATTTGGCCGATTAAATGGCCATGCAAAATCGCTGGGTTTAATTGTAAAACCCGATTTAATCAGGGCGATATTGGCGCGGGTGAATATGAATATTCATTTGGCGATGATGGAGATGGAAAAATTATCGCTTTATCATGATGCCAGCATAGATAATCCCAAAGAAATTGAGGAACAGGCAATCATCGACCTTGCAGCGGATAAGGCGGATGACGATATCGCCCCCTTAATCAATGCAGCATTAAGCGGGCAGGTCAAAATTACTGTCAAAGAATTAAACAATGCCCGTGCGGTTAAAATGGAACCAGTGCGTTTATTGCGGTTAATGATGTATCGTGTGCAACAACTTATTCAAATCAGCCAAGACATGGCATCCGGCAAAAAATTTGACAATGCCACGCGCGGGATATTTTACGGGTTAAAACCCATTTTGGAACAACAAGTTAAATTATGGCCGGCCCAGCGGCTGTTCGGGTTGAACGGGCATTTAATCGATATGGAAGAAACCGTAATGACCATTGGCGGGCAAAGCGCCATTACATATATGGAGGCGGAAATATTGCGCATTGCAAAAACCGCCTCTCGCCGCCGTCAACCGGGAAAATAAGATAGCAAAGCCCGCACAGAAAAGGGCGCAATATGGTCATTATTGATAATTAACCGTCACCGGAATCCGGCCACGAAACATGCCCGACACGCTTTGTGTTATGACCAACCTGCCGCCAAAGGAAAATGTCAAACGGCCATTTTGGTCCAATTGGGCCAATGCGGGCATATCATGTTTAATATCCACCACGCGCACCACACCGCCCGATGAAGCGGTCATCTCCACGCTTTGTGGCAATTCAATCCGCACATTACGGCCCGGTGTGCCCTTCACATTTACCGTCCCGACCAGCGACATTCCCCCCAAATCAATCAATCCGCCCTGCACTGATTTACCGCCATGATGCGGGTTTATATCAATCGCCCCGCCGCTTTGACCAGATAAAGCGGCTTTACTGAAATTCAGCCCCGTGCTGACATCAATTTCCAAGGGGATTTCGCTTTCATTATCAGCTTGCGCTTCATCAACGGGCGCACAAAGACGGCATGTTTGCGCCAATGCCATATTGGCGGGCAAGCCGATGATGAGTGCCGATAAAAGGCATGACATGAAAATGGGGATGCGCATGAACAAATTATCACCCATTTGGGTAAATAATTGGTAAATTCAAAAATATGTTATTTTACAGCTTCATCCGCCGGTTTTGCCTTTTTGAACAATATTCTATCTTCTTCCTTAAACCCTCTATACCAAATTATCGTGCCATATATGCCTAGCAATAGGGGAATCCCAAAGACCAGCTCCGCCCATTCGGGTAATTTTGTTACCAATAATCCGACCACAGTGGTAAAGGCAACGGCCCATAATAAAGCACCGCGCCACACCCCAATGGGTGCGCCCAATAATTTGCTTAAAAATATGGATTTAATAATTGACGAAATGCCAAGCGACACCATCAACGCCGCAGCAACCGCCGCTGCAATATAAAATCCGCGAACTTCCTCTGCAATGGGGAAGAAAGCCAATCCTTCAATAAATCCAATGCTTAAAATAACCTGCACCCCCAATATTAAAAGCGAGATCATTAAATTGCGGTGCCGCGCCATATATATAAGCGCCGATTCGCTGACCACTGCGGTGGCGGCCGCCACCTCTGCCGCCAATAAAAATGCAAGCGCAGCCGTGCCGCCAACAAAATTCGGTCCAATCAGGCTCATCACCGCATCCCCCGTCAGGCCAAGTGCCAATGCAATACCCGCCTGTGCGCCGATAATCCAAAAACCAACCTGGCTTACCTGTGCGGCAATATCTGAAAGGCGGTTTTGTTTCAAATTTCGGGTGATAACCGGCCCCAATATCGGATCAAAACTGGTTTTTAACTTTTGCGGCAGGCTGGCCACCTGTTGCGCCCCATAATAAACGCCAACAATAGCGGGGGAGGCAAATAATCCCAAAATCGCCAAATCCAAACGGCGGCTGCCCCATTCGGCGGCATCGGCAATGGCAAGCGGCAGATTGCGCCGTGCCAACATAATGGACCGTGAAAAGCTGGGCCGCCAGCCATAAGGAATGCCATAGCTTTTCATAAATGGCCAAAGCGCGGTGAACATGCCTGCAATGATGGAGGCGATATAGGCCAAAATTAAACCATCGCGCGCGCTATAATAAAATAACGCAAATGCCGCGATGCTAATCGTCCATGGCTCAACAACCGCGCGTGCCCGCACACTGGCGGCTATATCAAATTTATATGCCTGCGCCGCCAGAACAATTTCGGTAATGACAATGGCAAAAATACAAAGCGGCAGGAAACGATCCATCCCGTTAATCCCGCTATTGGGGAACATGATTTGCGGCACGTCGATAAAAAATGCCGCGCCAATAAAGGAAACACAAAGCGCGACAAATATCGCATCGGCAACAATGTGGCTTTGCGGCCTGTCATCACGGGACAACATTTCGGCCAAACCACGGCGCAGGCCAATTGTGCCCAATTGCGCGGCAAATTCCACCACCAATATGGCATAGGCAAATCGGCCAAGCGTTTCCGCGCCATAATAACGCCCCGCAATGAATAAAAAGGGGATTCGCGCGGCAAGGCGCAATAAAAAACCGAACACATTGGTCCGCCCCCCCTTGGCAAGGGCGGCGATATCCTCATCATGTCCTTGAAGATTCGTGCTATTTTGCGTTGTCAACATGGCCCCCATAGCAATATTCTTGCCATGGCATAGCCACAAAAATCTAGATTTACCATCATTATAGCTTACTCGGCCTTTAATGGCCGTGACATTAACGCATCGACAACATGTTGCACATTTGAACGACCGTCCAATAAAGCGCACACCGCATCAACAATGGGCATGGCGACGCCCAATTTTTTGGCCGATGCTTGCAATACGGGTGCGGTAAATGCCCCTTCGGCCACGCTGCTGCGATTGGACAGCATGTCGGCGGCGCTTTTGCCCTGTCCCAACCCGCGGCCAAGCGAAAAATTACGCGAATTTTCCGACGAACATGTCAGCACCAAATCGCCCAGCCCCGACAATCCCGCCAATGTTTCGGCGCGCCCGCCCCGCGCAAGGCCATAGCGTGTCATTTCGGCAAAACCGCGCGCAATTAAGCCCGCCCGCGCATTCAGGCCAAGCCCCGCGCCATCAACCACGCCGCACGCCACGGCCAGCACATTTTTCACCGCGCCGCCAATTTCCGCGCCCGTTACATCATCGCTATAATAGGGGCGAAATTTTGGCGTTGCCAATTTCTGCACCAATAATTCACCAAATTCGGCATCCTTGCTGGCCAATGTCACCGCCGCAGGCAGGCCCATGGCAACTTCATGCGCAAATGTCGGCCCAGAAAGCACCGCCAATTTTGCCTCTGGTCTTTCCTGCGCCACTATATCGGCCAATAAATCATCGGTTTCGGCCTCTATCCCCTTTGAACAAAGGACAATATTATTGATGCTTGCCGGCAATAATTTTAATGTTGCTCGGGTAAATTGCGCGGGCGCAACCATTAACACCACATCCACATGCGCCACATCATCCATATTTGATGTCGCCTTTATCCCCCTGTCCAATGGACAATTTGGCAGGAATATTGCGTTGACATGGTCCTTATTGATGGAGGTGATAACATCATCCTCCCGCGCCCAAATGATGACATCATGCCCCGCCGATGCCGCAATGCTGGCCAATGCCGTGCCCCATGCACCGCCGCCAATAATTGCGATGGAAATATTCTCGCTCATGCCTTTACCCCTGCCCCTCTGGCCGCCGGTGCATTGGCATCCAATGGCCAACGTGGCCGTGCCGCCACATCCAATCCGTCAATCAACCCTGCGGCAAATCTTTCCTGCCCCGCCCATGCAATCATCGCCGCATTATCGGTGCACAGCCATAAGGGCGGGATTACAGTTTGCATATTCCATTTGGCCGCCACCCGTTCCAACATGGCGCGCACCGCACCATTGGCCGCCACGCCGCCCGCCACCACTAATTTAGTCAGGGGCAATTTGGACAGGGTGTCCATATGCGACAGGCTATATTCCAACCTATCTTCCAAACAATCGGTCACGGCAGTTTGAAAGGATGCGGCAATATCATTCACTGCATATTGCCCGCTTTCATGTGCGCGCACTACCGCGCTTTTCAATCCGGCGAATGAAAAATGCGGTTCTTTTGCCCCCTTTAACGGGCGGGGCAGCGGCACGGCATGTGCATCGCCCATTGCCGCCGCCTTTTCCAATAATGGCCCGCCGGGAAAGCCAAGGCCCAATATTTTGGCGCTTTTGTCAAATGCCTCCCCCGCCGCATCATCAATGGTGGTGGCAAGGCGGTTATAATCCCCCACACCGTTCACGCGCAATAATTGGCAATGGCCGCCCGATACCAATAATAATAAATAGGGATAGTCCAAATTTTCATCGCATAGGCGCGGGGAAAGGGCATGGCCCTCCAGATGATTGACCGCGATTAACGGTTTATCCATCGCCATGGCCAGCGCCTTTGCCGAGACAAGCCCGACCATCACCCCACCAATTAAACCCGGCCCAGCTGTGGCGGCAAAGGCGTCAATATCGCTTAACTGCATTTTTGCCTTATCAAGTGCCGATTCGATTAAGGGGGTCATTAATTCCACATGCGCGCGTGCGGCAATTTCCGGAACAACCCCGCCAAATGCACGGTGATGATCCTCTTGCCCGGCAAGGCTATGCGCCAAAATTTGGCGATCATGCGTTACAATTGCGGCGGCTGTTTCATCACAGCTTGATTCAAGTCCTAAAATTATTGTCATTATGTCTTTTACATAGGCGGCGCGAGGGCTATGGACAAGCATCATGCACAATGAATTTGATGATATGCCCAAAAAAAACCTATTCCCCAGTAAAAATTCGCCATTGCGAATTGGCACGCGCAGCTCACCCCTTGCCATGGCGCAGGCAAAAATGGTGGCGCATGCCATAATCGCGGCGCATCATTTGGACAATGACGCCATATTGCTGACCCCCATGTTGTCACAGGGGGATATTGTCACCGACCGCCCCATTGCCGATATTGGCGGCAAGGCGGTGTGGTCCAAGGAGCTGGAACGCGCATTATTGCATGATGAGATAGATGTTGCCGTCCATTCGATGAAGGATGTGGAGACACCGCGCCCCAGCGGTTTGGCCATAACGGCATGTTTACCGCGTGATGATGTGCGCGATTGCATTATCGGGGTGAACAGGATTGACGATTTACCTCAGGGCGCAACCATTGGCACGTCCAGCCCGCGCCGCGCCGCGCAAATAAAGCATATTCGCCCCGACCTTATCACCGTGCCGATTCGCGGCAATGTCGCCACCCGATTGGACAAATTGGCAAAGGGGGAGGCAGAGGCCACATTTTTGGCCGCCGCTGGTCTTGACCGATTGGGGCTGAACAAACAAAATATTGGTGTTAATTTTGGCCATATTGATGTTGATGTCATGTTGCCTGCCGCATCACAGGGGGCAATTGGAATTGAATCATTGGCCGATAATGCAATGGTCAATGACCTATTATATGCCATAAATCACCCGCCGACATATGAATGCGTTATGGCGGAGCGCGCGTTAATCCGCGCCTTGAACGGCAATTGCCATTCGCCCATTGCTGCATTTGCCCAACAAAAAAATGGTGAAATGCTATTACAAGCGGAATTATTTAGCGAAGATGGCACCGAACATATTGCCAGCGCCATCATTATCGCCGAACATGAAATGGACATGGTTCAGGAAAAGGCGGACATATTGGCGCAGCGTTTGTTCGATATGGCCAGCCCCATGCTGCGCGCCCAATATGGCCAATAATATGACGCGGCTGCTTATCACTCGGCCAGAACCAGGGGCCAGCAGCACGTTAAAATTGGCGCAGCAAATGGGCATGGACGCGGTTAAATTCCCCTTTTTTGAAATTGCGCCGCATATTTGGGATGCACCGCCAGCGGCGGATTTTGATGCCATTATGTTGACCAGCGCCAATGCCCTGCGCCATGGCGGGGAAAAATTGCGCCAATATATTGCCTTGCCCGCCTATTGCGTTGGGCAAAGCACCGCAAATTTGGCCCAGCAAATGGGGTTTGACATCGCCCATGTCGGGCGCGGCGGGGCGGCGTCAATCATGCCGCTTTTACGCGCCCATCATCGCCGCCATATTTTCTGTCCCAGCGGCGGCCACCGCGCCATTTTGACCGATGAACAAACATCCGGTCTGACATTATTTCCAGCCAGCCTTTATATGGCGCAGCGCGTAAACATGACATCCGCAATGATAGAGGCCATTAAACAGGCCGATATTATTTCAATTTATTCCGCGCGCGCAGCGCAATATTTATCCGAAATATCAAAACAGTATGAGATAGATTTATCGGGTAAATTTATCGCGGCCCTTTCACATCAAATTGCCGCAGCAATGGGCGATAACAGCCTGCAATATATTATCCCCGAATATCCCGATGACGAAAAAATCTTGCGAAAAATGAAAGCCATGTCACAATATTAACATGAATAAATATGTGGACATCGCCCCGCCTTCCCTGCCGCTTTATTTAAACGAAGTGATAAAGGCCCCGCATACAAGGTTGAGCGCCTCTTTCGCGCCATCGGTTGATTTGGGCGTTAATGGCGGTGGCCGCCCGATTTTGGTTATTCCGGGGTTTATGGCATCCGATTCCACCACATCGCGCCTACGCCGCAGCCTGAACAAGGCGGGATTTAACGCCAAAGGATGGGGACAGGGGCGCAACAGCCGCGCCGATATTGAAATTATCGACATATTGCTTCGCCATATTGATGGTTTTGCCAAGGGCGAAAAAACAACGTTAATCGGGTGGAGTTTGGGCGGCCTTATCGCCCGTGAAATGGCAAAATCCGCGCCCGAAAAAATTGCCAAGGTTATCACCATGGGCAGCCCCTTTTCAGGTGGGTTAAAGGCGAATAACGCATGGCGTGCCTATCAAATAATTGCCCGGCAAAATGTGGAGGACAGCCCCTTTGTGAGCACAATGGGCGAAAAACCGCCCGTCGAAACAATTGCATTTTGGTCCGCCAATGATGGCATTGTCGCGGGCGAATCCGCCTGCGGCAAGGCGGGGCAAAGCGATGTACAAATTGAATGTGATTGCCGCCATATGGGATTTATCAACGACCCCAAAACAATGCGTTTGGTGGCGCAGCATATTTAATGATGCTGTAATTATCCTTTATCGGCGAAGCAAGAACACCGCATGCGCCGCCAATAAATTTGCCATGCCGCCGCCGCGCAATTTATTACCCGATAAAAACCATTCGCCTTCAATCTTAATATCGCGTTCTTTTAAAAATGTGCGAAAATCATCAATGGTCACATGGTGAATATTGGGCGTGTCATACCAGCGATAGGGCAATTGTTTGGTCACCGGCATCCGCCCGCGAAACATATGGGCAAAGCGTATCCGCCATTGGGCGAAATTGGGAAAAGAAACAAATGCCTGATTACCAATTCGCAATAAATGATCCAGCACCAAATCGGGACGCTTTGTCGTTTGCAGGGTCTGGCTTAAAATCGCAAAATCAAAACTGTTGTCTGGATAGGCGGCAAGGTCGCTGTCCGCATCCCCCTGAACCACCGCCAAACCGCGTGCCACCGCCGCCGATACATTGGCCGCATTTATTTCCAGCCCGCGTGCATCAATATTTTTTTGATCGCGCATCGCCGCCATTAACGCGCCATCCGCGCACCCAATGTCCAATGCGGTTGCGCCCGCGCGCACATTATTCGCAATTACCGCCAAATCAGGCCGCAATATATGCGGCGCATCATGATTGATTATTTTACGGCCCATGGGGATTTCATCATTCATTGTTGCGCCTCCAAAAATCCGGCGACAATGCGGTTCATATCCGGATTGTCGAGAAGGAAACTGTCATGGCCAAAGGCAGAGGGCAATTCCACAAAGCTGACATTGGCGCGCGCGGCATTTAATGCCTGAACAATACGGCGGCTTTCGCTGGTCGGATATAACCAATCAGTATCAAAGCTGATGAAACAAAAACGGGTTTTTGTGCCATGAAAGGCGGCGGCCAAATTGCCGCCATGTGGTTCGGCCAAATCAAAATAATCCATGGCGCGGGTAATGTATAAATAGCTGTTGGCGTCAAACCGTTCAACAAAGCTAATCCCTTGATGCCGCAAATAGCTTTCCACCTGAAAATCGGCATCAAAACCGAAACTTTTCGACTCCCTATCCTGTAATTGGCGGCCAAATTTTTCGGTAAGGCCCGCTTCGGATAAATAGGTGATATGCGCCGCCATTCGCGCCACGGCAAGGCCCGCACTAGGCCGTGCATCGCCATGATAATATCCGCCCGATTGCCAATTGGGATCGGCCATTATTGCCTGCCTCCCCACCTCATGAAAGGCGATGTTTTGCGCGCTATGCCGCGCGGCAGAGGCAATCACCACTGCCGATTTGACACGGTGCGGAAACATGGTGCACCAAGCCAATGCCTGCATCCCGCCCATTGATCCGCCAACAATGGCCGCCAAAGTTTCAATACCCAAATGGTCCAATAATATCGCCTGCGCCGCCACCATATCATTTATTGTAATAACGGGAAATTCCATACCATAGGGCGCATCCGTGCCAGGATCGATGGAGGCCGGACCGGATGATCCCATACAGCTGCCCAATACATTGATGCATAAAATAAAATATTTGGCGGGGTCGATAGGTTTTCCTTCCCCCACCATGCGTGTCCACCATCCCGGCTTTCCTGTTAATGGATGGGTAGAGGCAACATAATGATCGCCGGTCAATGCATGGCAAATCAGCACCGCATTATCGCGCGCCTCATTCAATGTGCCATAGCTTTCATACGCAAATTCAAGCGGCGCAAATTGCGCCCCATTGCTTAACGTTAATGGGCCAAGCAACCTTACTTTACGGTTCAAACCAAACTTCTCATCCATATTTTGCGCCCTATCCATATATGCTGCCATATCGGCAGAAAAAAATAGACACAATAGAATATTGGAAAAGCATGTAATCATCGCTATGGCTGCTGCATGACAAAATTATCTATACCCACGCCCAAAAGCTATATCAGCGCCATTCACGCCTATACCCCCGGCAAGGCAAAGGCCGATGATGGCCGCCCACTTATTAAATTATCCGCCAATGAAAATCCATTGGGGTGCAGCAAAAGCGCCAGCGACGCCCTTGCTGCGCAGGCAGTGGGCGCGGCCCGTTACCCCGATCCGGCCAGCAACGCCCTGCGCGCGGCATTGGCCGACACCTATGGCCTTGAAAGTGAAAATATCGTCTGCGGCACGGGGTCAGATGAATTATTAAATTTAATCGCGGCGGGATATGCCGGCATTGGGGATGAGATTATCCATGTGCGCTATGGCTTTGTTGTCTATGATATTGCCACGCGCAAGGTTGGTGCAAAGGTGGTGATGGCCCCCGATAATGATTATGCAACCGATGTTGATGCTTTGTTGGCGCTGGTCAATGAAAATACAAAATTGGTTTATTTGGCCAATCCAAATAATCCAACCGGCACGGTGATGCGTGATGAAGATGTTGCCCGTCTGCATGCCGGATTGCCCAGTGATGTGATTTTGGTTCTTGATCAGGCATATGGCGAATATTTGGACAATGATGGGCCAAGCGCATTTGATCTTGCCCGTAAATATGGCAATGTGCTGATTACCCGCACTTTTTCCAAAATTTATGGCCTTGCCGCCGAACGAATTGGTTGGGCATATGGCCAGCCGCATTTAATCGACATATTAAACCGGATTCGCGGGCCATTTAATGTGACCAGTGCGGGTCAGGCCGCGGCCATTGCCGCCCTTGCCGATCAGGATTTTGTTAAGGACAGCCGCGCACATAATGAAAAATGGCGCGGTTGGATGAATACAGAAATATCCGCGCTTTCCAATCATGGCCTGCGCGCCATTCCATCGGCCGCCAATTTCATTTTGGTGGTATTTGATGGCGCTGTATCTGCCGAAACAGCGGATAAGGAGTTAATGGATGCGGGTTATGTGGTGCGCCGATTGGCGGGCCAAGGGCTTGGTCACTGCCTTCGCATTACCATTGGCAGTGAAGAAGAAAATCACGGATTTATGGCCGCCTTGCGCGATATTTTGGAACGCGCCCGATAATGCTGCCTTTCTCCCGTGTCACCATTATCGGCCTTGGCCTTATCGGATCATCGGTCGCCCGTGCGGTAAAGGCAAATATGCCCAATATCCGCATCACCGGATATGATGCCGATGCCATGGTTCGTGAACGCGCCCGTCCCATGGGCTTTTGCGATGATATAACAGACAATGCCGCTACCGCCGTCATTGATGCCGAATTGGTCATTTTATGCGTGCCGGTGGGCGCGATGGCTATGGTTGCAGGGCAAATTGCCCATGACCTGCCCGCCGAGGCAATTATTAGCGACGTAGGCAGCTGTAAACAAAGCGTGCTGCAGGCCTTGTCCAGCGCCCTGCCCCATCATGTCATCATCCCTGCCCATCCAGTGGCCGGAACGGAGAAAAGCGGACCAGAGGCCGGATTTGCCACATTATTTAAGGGGCGCTGGTGCATTTTAACCCCGCCCGAAAATGCGCCTAAATCTGCCATTGAACAATTATCGACATTTTGGCGCAATGTGGGCGCAGAGGTGGACATTATGGACGCGAAACATCATGATATGGTGCTTGCTGTGACCAGCCATTTGCCGCATTTAATCGCCTATACCATTGTGGGTACAGCCAATGATTTGGAAGAAGTGACGCAAAGCGAGGTGATTAAATATAGCGCGGGCGGTTTTCGTGATTTTACACGGATTGCCGCGTCCGACCCTGTAATGTGGCGCGATGTATTTTTATCCAATAAAGAAGCGGTATTGGAAATGCTGCAACGATTTTCCGAAGATTTAACCGCGCTGCAACGCGCGATTCGATATGATAAGGGGGATGAGTTGGAAAGCATGTTCAGCCGAACCCGCAATATTCGCCAATCCATTGTGGAACAAGGACAGGATGATGCTGCCCCAGATTTTGGCCGCAAACATTAAATATTTTGCGTGTCGGATTTTGATATATTGAAATGGTTTATCGCGGCATAAACCCGTGCCTCTGCCTCTTCACGCGGCAATCCAGCAGGTATCATTTCACAAATATGATAGGTTAAAACGCCGCTTGACCACGGGCCAGTGCGCGGCATTAACTTTCCGCTGTCCAAAGCAATAGGCACAACGGGCAATTTCAACATTTTATACAGGCCCGCAAATCCCGATTGCAATGGCGGCATTTCGCCTGTTTTCACCCTTGTCCCTTCGGGGAATAGGATAATCGGGCGGCCCTGTGCAATGGCAGCCTTTGCCGCCTCCATCATCCGGCGCAGCGCCTTTGCCCCGCCCTCTCTATCGGCCTCTATCATCCCATATGAGCGCGCGGCACGCCCCCATAGGGGAATGGCGAATAATTCCTTTTTCGCAATCACGGCAGGCCAGTCAAAAAATCGCAGCGTGTCCACCGTTTCAAACATGCTTTCATGCTTTACCACATATAAAACCGGGCCGGGGGTCAATTGCCCCTTTACCACCAATTTTATACCCAAAATCCAACGCACGATAAATAAATGATATTTGCTCCACCCGCGCACTATTTTCGCCTGCCCCCAAGGCCAAATCCGCATGGTGGCAAATGCCAAAACCACATAAGGGACCGATCCAATGATGAATAAAATACGAAATAATAATGTTCTCATCCAACGCAACATGATGATTATATCCCAATGAGCGAGGCGATTAAACGCAGCGCATATTTATTATATTCTTTAAATAATTGAAACAAGCTGGGATGCGTGGGCAGCGCATCATTGGTGATTTTCACGCCATTGGGCATGGATAAATCCAATTCCAACCTTGCGCGGCGCATATGCCAATCATTGGTCACCAATCTTATCGACTTTACCCCATGGACCGATGCCCATCGCGCGGTTTCAAGCGCGTTTGATCTTGTGTCCACAGATTCAAAACCCAAATCAATGCAACAATCAAAAATTGCCATTTCACGGTCATATTCCGCGGCCAATTCACCCGGTTTAACATCGCGGTCCACGCCAGATATTAACAATCGTTTCGCCGCCCCATTTTCCAATAATTTTAATGCAGGTTCAATCCGCCCTGTCCCGCCGGTTAACACCACAATCGCATCGGTGCGTACTTTATTATCCGCACGTTGCGGCAGGGCAAAACCAAACCAGGCAAATCCCAAAATCCAAACAAGCAGAATAAAGGCCAAAACACGCCTAATCACAACATTTTCCTTAACGCGCGGCGGGCCGTAAAACGGGCCATCAACCATGATAAAAACATTGCCAATAATGGCACCAAAGCAATAATCAGCCAACCATAAAGTGGAAATTGGCTTTGTGAAAAAATTCCCACAGCCATTTTCGAAAATTGCCAGTCAAATATAATGATAATCACCGCCCCAAATATCACACCAACCACCGATCCCAATAGGGCATCTAGCGCAATTCGCCGTTGAAATAATCGGGCAATTTGCTGGTCGCTGCTGCCCATTTGGTGCATGATTTCAATGGTTGCCCAATGGGTGTTAAGCGCAGAACGCACCGTCAAAGCGATGGTGGCCGATGTGGCCGCCGCCAATAAAAATACCAAAAATATGGCAAGCAAGGTCATGCTTTGGGTAAAGGTAAATAAAGGTTTTAACCATTCCGCCTGTGATTCAAGGGACATTTGCGGCGCGGCGTCGCGCAATTGGGATTTTAATTGATTAAGCTCAATCTGGTTAAAATCCTCATACGTCTCTGCCTCTATCAAGGTGGGCAGATAAAGTTCCGACCCCGTTAAGCTGTCGCCCAACCATGGCGCGACCACTTCCTCCACATCCTGTGCTGGAACAATGGCGGCGGTGACAATATCGCTTCGTTTTTTTAATATATTTAAAATTTGTTCGGCCTGTTGCGCGCGCAATTGTTCATTGCTTTCCAAAATTTGTATGCTGATTTGCTTTGATATTTTGGCGCGGCTTTCCATGGCCAAATTGCCCAGCGCCAATGCCGAACCAATGGCCAATGTCGCCAAAAACATCATTATCGCAATTACCCACGGCATTGGCCCATTAAACCGCCCCTCGGGGATAAGATTGCGATGATGCGCAGGGATGTTCCAGAAATTCATCATTGCATCATGCCATATCTTTTAAAATAAGCGGGCGTGGCGGGTGGCGCAGCGAGCCGGTGGGATCGGATAATTGCCCCTTGTCCAACCGCATCATTTGCGCCCCATCAACCTTTTTCAACAAATGCACATCATGCGTTGCCACAATAACTGTTGTGCCCAATTTGTTTAACGCGGCAAATAATTGCAATAAACGCACCGCCATTTCTGGATCGACATTGCCCGTTGGTTCGTCAGCCACCAAAATATCCGGACGGCCAATAACCGCGCGGGCAATGGCGACTCTTTGTTGTTCCCCACCCGACAGCGTGGCGGGATGGGCATTTGCGCGTTTATCCAGCCCAATCCAAGACAGCATTTCATCCACCGGCCCGCGCAATTCATCCTCCGATATTCCTGCAATGCGCAGCGGCAGGGCAATATTATCGGCTGCTGATAAATGCGGCAATAAACGGAAATCTTGAAAAACAACGCCAATTCGGCGACGAAATCCGGGTAATTTGCGCCGATCCATGATCGACAAATCATTGCCGAACATTTTAATCGACCCCCTGCTGGGCATATGGGCCAAATATAATAATTTCAAAAGCGATGTTTTACCTGCACCCGAAGCCCCTGTTAAAAAATAGAAACTTCCTGGATATAGCGAAAAATTAAGCCCCGAAAGCACCTCTGCCTCGGTTCCATAGCGCAGGCCAACATTATCAAAGTTTACAATAGATTCCATCTTAGTTACGGAATAGAAGCTGATGCGCTGCAAAGCAATGCAGGATTTTATCACCAGCAAATACTATCATTACTCTTGCAACAATAGCCCCATATTCGGTAAGGCATTTTACATGTTATTAAACTGCCCCTCATGCGCAACAAAATATGTCGTGCCAGACAATGCCATTGGCGTTAATGGCCGTCAGGTGCGGTGCGCAAATTGCAAACATAGCTGGTTTCAACAAGGTCCAGAATTGGCGGCCCGCACGGATGCACCCGAAATGGCGCAAAACCCGCCCATTCCTCCTGCACCAAAAGTTGCCGCGCCAAAAGTAGCCGCGCCAACCATTGCAACACAGGAAACGCCGCAACAGCAAGCAACGCAGCATGATGCCGCGCAGCAACAAACACAACAGCAGCTAACACAACAGCACGAAACGCCTCCGCCTGCCCCATCTATTCAAGATGAGCAAAATAGGCCAAGCCAACAGGCGGTATTTGAAGAAATAACCAAAATTAAAGAAAAATTATCGCGTCCAAAGGGCGAGGATAATTTTCAAGGTGAAAATGATCAAGATATTGGCCAAGTAGCCCAGCATATGCAGGACGTAAGCGTCAGTCATTTTTCTCATGAACCGCCATTTAAACCACGCCGAAATCCGGCAAAATTATGGACAATCGCCGCCATTATCTTTGCCCTTATCATTGCGGGGGCAGCAGGCGCATTGGCATATTTTGGTCCGCCCAGCTTTTTCACCCAATATAGTCAAAAAGAGCCTGATTTAAAAATTGTGTTGCCCAAAAATTTCAAACATGGCGAAACTGGCGATGGCACAAAATATTTCATCGCCAGCGGCACTATCGTCAACCCAACTTCAAAAAAGGTTGATATTCCGGTGATGATTGTCACCCTGCGCGATGCAAAGGGGATAAAGGTCCATCAATGGGAAATGAACCCACCCGTGGCACAGCTTGCCCCCGGGGCAACAGTGGATTTTAGCGAGGCCCAGTTGGACGTGCCGCGCCGCGCCACAAAATTATTTATCAGTTGGAAATTAAATTAACATATTTGCGCGGTCATCAAATGGCGTGAGCGGATAAGCGCCCATAGATGCAATATTGTCGCGCTTAACATGCCAATGCCCGCCGCCCATGCCAAACCAATTGCCCCCCATCCGGCATGGGTGAAATAATATGCACTGCCGCCCATTATGACAAAAAATGCAATAATGCCGTTAAATGCGGCAATTTCTTGCCTGCCCAATGATCGCAACGCATAGGTGAACAGCATTTGAAGCCCATCAAAAATAAGAAAAGATAACATCACAATCATCATCGATGCGGCCAACGCGCCCACCGCTGCGTCGCTTTCAAACCACATGCTTATATGGCCTGCGAATATAATGGCGATGATACTCATCACCCCCAAAATTAAAATAGCCATTATTGCCGCCATAAAAATACGGCGCGGCACGTCATGACCCTGTGCCGCCCCCATCGCATTGCCAACGCGCACCCCCAAAGCAGATGCGATACCAATTGATAGGGCAAATCCCACATTATGCACCGATAACATCAGCTGAAATGCGGCGGCGGCTTCATTTCCCATTTGCGTGGATAAAGCGACCAAAAATATAAACCCGCCCAATTCCAAACCCGATGCAATGCCCGGCGTAATGCCAAATTTTGCCAAAGCAGCAAGATTCCGGCCCGCCCCTTTCCACAATGCCCATTGAAATAAATATGTTCCGCGTAATATTCTATCTGCATTAAAACTTGCCAAATATACCATCCACAGCGCGCCAATGGTGGATGATAAGGATGTGGCATAGCCCGCGCCCACTGCGCCCATTGCATCAAATGGGCCGCCGCCCATGGCCCAATAATATGTTATAATGCCGTTAATCGGCAATATGCCCAAATTGACCATCATCACCTTTTTGGGTTGGCTTATTCCTTCTAAAAAATAAGCAGCTGTTACCATGATAAGCTGCCCCGGAAATCCCCAGGCATAGGCCGACATGACCGCCGCCGATGGCAATTGTATTGGTGCGGCGATGAATAAAGCCGATAATATTTGCACCGGAAATAATAGGAATATCCCCATGCTGATACATCCACAGATGGCAGCAAGGATAAGTCCCTGGCGCAAAATATCGCCGCTTTGTTCATATTGACCCGCCCCATCGGCACGCGCGGCAAACACCAACACACCCGACAATCCGGCGATGGCAATGGCAAGGGCCACCCATGCCGGCATCCGCGCTGCGGCCAATGCCGCCAGCTCATCCGTGCCAAGCTGGCTGACCACCGCGACGTCGATTAACCCCATTAAAGACCAATTGAGATTGGTTAATATGACCGGCCAAGCCAGCATTAAAAGACGGGAAAATTCCCACCGAAATGAACCTGACTTTTGCGCATCGGAAAGCTGTTGCATCAAAAATGGCTAGCCCTGCCATAAATTTATAGCAATATTATATTGTCGATTTGGAAATATATGTTGGCGGCTTAATTAAACTCAACCAATGTCAATTGGCCAATATCTTTGCGCGTCTGCGCCATTTTATCATATGCCAAATTTTGCTTTTGCTCGGCAAATGCCGTTTTCGAAATATCGCCAACAATGCCGCTGCGCACATATGTTTGGCGGCCCATATCATCTTGGCCATTTTGCGTGAAAGCACCATTTTGCACGATTTTACTTGTCTTGTCAGATTGTTTATCGGCCGCATTGGCAAAGTTGATTTCCTCTGCCTTTACAATTTGAACCGTTGCAGAGGCCATTTTTTGCGCCTTTGCTATTGCCCCTTGCGGCGCGAACATCGCACAGCCCATCAATATGGGGATGATATAGGTCAAGGCGGGCTTGTTTCTCATATAAGAATAGTAACGGCTTTTTAACCAGCAAAGCCAAGGCGATTAACCTCCATTTTGGAGGACGAACGCCCCGCCCTATGGTTAATATCCGCCAAAGAAAAATTACGTCCCGCTTTGCGACAGCTGGTAAATTAAGGATTAACCAAATTTCTAATATTTGCGCGAAATTATTGTAATTTTCGTCAATTGATAAAAATGCTTTGCACTAATCGCGCGGCGTTGCTAATGGCATCCGCCTAGCCCATTGGGCTTGTCCGGCGGGCATGTGCGGCCATGGCGGAATTGGTAGACGCGCAACGTTGAGGTCGTTGTGGGCGAAAGCCCGTGGAAGTTCGAGTCTTCTTGGCCGCACCAGATATTTAATCCGCAAAATTATTTTATAAAAATATATTCTATATTATGTGCTATTCGTGACTATAAATCGCTTTTGCTTTGATATATTGCTATTCCCCATATATTTTTGATGCAGTCGCATCAGCTATTTGGGAAGCTGTTTCTTTATCTGAAGCATATCCATATTTTGGATGGTAATTATAGTCCTGTTGAAATGGCTCAATTTTTCTGCATCTTTATAGATATAGTCTTTTCTGAATTGTTCGCTATTTTTATAGTTTGAACAAGAGGATAGTATAAAAAATGAAGAAATAAGTCCTAAATATTTTAACATAAATCATTTAAATATAGTTTTTAGATTATAGCTAAATAAAATATTGGCTAAAAGGTGTGTCCTTATACTCATTAGCAAAAATCATTGCACAACATTCTCCCATATTTTTAATTTATTTATTATGAAATTGTCGACATCTTTATATAAATGATAGGTTTGACTGTATAAACTGTAACTCATTTCAAGATTTTTTGATTTATACATTCTATCGCACTCAAAATTTGTCTTTTTACCTCGAATTTCGATATAATAACAATGTGCAATAACAGCTTCCTGTTTACCTTGTGCACCTTGTTCTATTAATAGCCAACTACCTTGATGACCCTTGTGATAGAGGCGGAAATGCCCATCGATTTTATCATCTGGAACCATTTGGTATTTATCCGCAAGGCCAATGCTGCCATGCACGGCCGCATCATCGCCTAAAAAAACTTGTAAAGCCGATTTGCCTTACTGATCAATGGAACTAGCATGTTTAATGATTGGTGTTAAAGTTAGAGAATAGTCTCCGTCAAATCCAGATATCATAGTGGGATATGAGGCTATTTTTTCGTTAACTTCGCGCGCCTCAAAAAAAAGGCCAATTTCATCACCCTCTATGGCCGAATTTTCATATGATTTGACAAATGCGTCAACCAATTCACCGCTTTGAAATTTTAATAAATTTTTCTTCGGGATGAGATATTCTTGATTGCCAATAATATGTTTCACCTCATTGGGATTTTGGCATGATATGACAAACACAAATAATGAGATGATAGATATAATTTTAGGAACGAAATTTTTTCTCATGGACACCTCCTGCACCAAACAGCATCTGGAACAACCGAACCAAGGCCAGAGCCGCCAAATGTACTGGCTGGCAAACCGTGTTTTTTGAAAACTTTATGATGATAGCCTCTAATTGCATCAGATAAAAGCCATTTATCTCAGTTCTTTAATAATATTGCATCGCGCACTCTTGTCCAATCAACCCCCACCACCAAGCCAAGTATATGACCCCTATGCCGGCGCATCGGTTAGGAGATCAATCAAACTAATTCTGGAAAACAGCTTCAATAATATATCCGTCAATTGGTGCTGTATTGGTTTTCAGATTTGCACATCTTGCTATTCTTGCAAGATAAACCGTTTGAGATTCCACATTATTTGCTCTCTCTAAAATAATTTCACCTTTGCCATATATTATTGTTATATAGGAGGACGCGCCGTCGTAAGGTGCCGTAAAATTAGCAATATTTGAATATGTAGTATGTTCTAACTTACCTTTTTGCGGATCTTTACTAGCAACCAAGAATGCATTCATGTCTAAATCCGAAGAAGGAATGCAATATATGATGTTTTTAGTATCATATTTAAATGCAATTTCAGTTTTACTTTTTGCAACCATTTCAATTTTGAGCTTGTCATTTTCGGGCTCTTTATGCGTTACTGCCGAGCATGATAAAGTTAACAAGGGTAGGAAAATAATATTATATTTCATAATCACTCTCCAAACCCAAATGCATGAGCCAGTGCATTGGCATTATTTAGAGTTACAGTAGGCCCAAATTTTGCCGCAGCTAGAGCAGCCTCACGTCCATATCCACCGAAAGTAAATAACGTGTCGGTTTGTAAGGATGGAGGGGTGCAGGCATGCGGGGCATGTTTGCGTGCGACGACACCAACTGTGGGGGAGTAGATATGAGAGGTGGGAATAGGCATGGTGAGAAGCGCACCCATTTGGCAGGAAGAGGCGTGGCAGGATGACGCGTTATGATAATTGCTAAGCAAATCCTCTCCCCCTTCATCCACATAAATATCTAATATTGATAAATAAACGCGATTATTACATGAAAGTCAATATGTTAGTGCTATGGAAAATAGACCTAAATCGTCTCCATTACGATGCGAATAATATCCCCATTCAAAACCAAGCACCCTTGTCCAATCAACCCCCACCACCAAGCCAAGCATATGCCCCTGATGCCGGCGCATCGGTTAGGAGATAGGAGGCGGAAAATTTATTGAAGATGCTATTTTAAATCAATCAAATTAATTTTGGAAAACAGCTTCAATAATATATCCGTCAATTGGTGCTATATTGGTTTTCAGATTTGCACATCTTGTTATTTTTACAACATAAACTGTTTGTGGTTCAACATTAATTTTGTGGCGGCGGGCCTATCCCTAACGGCATGGCGCCAGCGCCTAATCCATGCGCCCAGATGCATAATTTGCCATCCTTGCAAGGATAATGTGCATCAATTATTGTTGCGACATGGTTAAATCTTTCACATGAAATGTTTTTGTCGGAACGAAGGAATATATGTCTAGGAATTGATGCCTTGGTATCATTCAGGTCCTTTTTTAGGAACTTTACCAATTTACGCTCTGAACTGAATTTATACCCCCAATATGTAATATCATCTTTATGGACAGTTACTTCTGTAAATGCCGCTATTTCGGTGAATTCTATTTCATCATAAACCCAATGGTCAATCTTAGAACAAGTTTTGGGAACTTCGTTCTCAAAATAAGATGTGTAAGGCGTAAAAAGCAAGGCTAAAGCTACGATATTAAAAATTTTCATTGACCTGTCCAATCCGCAATACAATGATTTTTACATCCTTGTGTAGACTTTCTTAGTTCATAATCTGAGCGATAACCATAGGCTTTTGTAATGATGGCTTCGGAACGGTAAGCTGGCCAATGCTCTCTTCCCCTGCCGTATTAGAATAATGGTGTAAAGTGATCTGTATTATTTCCCATGACTCAATCTAATTATAGCACCACTTTGCTTATCAATTATAATTAAAACTACGCCGCCTTTTACAGCTATATTTGATTTATTTTCAGGTATTTGACCGGTTATCTTCCAATATTTTTCGCTATTCGTAACTATAAAAGGCTTCTGCTTTGATATATTGCTTTTCCCATATATTTTCGATGCAATTGCATCAGCTATTTGGGTAGCTGTTTCTACATCTGAAGCATAACCATATTTAGGTTTGTAATTATGGTCCTGTTGAAATAGCTCAATTTTTTCCTTGCCTTTATAAATATAGTCTTTTCTGGATTGTTCGTTATTTTTATAGTTTGAACAAGAGGATAGTATAAAAATTGAAAAAATAAGTCCTAAATATTTTAACATAAATCACCTAAGTATATTTTATTAGATTATAGCACAATAAATTTATTGGTTATAGTGGTTTAGTTCTTATACTCATTTGCAAAAATGTCCCGGTGTACAATATTCTTGGGGCCGACTTTCAGGCGGAGGCAACGGTTCAGGTGCCGATTGATTTTTTGTATTTCCGATTATTGCTATTCTCTCATCATTTTTTGTCTGAATATTATCCTTTTTGTTTGGATTAAATTCCTTAATGCTTCCACTAGGGGTAGCTAAATAGCCAATTGTGCCTAAGTTTTGACTATTGTTAATATCTGTAGGGCTAAAATTTTCTTCATCATATTCTGGTGTTTCTGCACCATGAGCGTGGTAATCAGCGACTATTTTAGTAAATAGTGGGCTTGTTTGCTTGATAGTAACCCCATCAATTGTACCCTTTTGTGGGCTTGTATAACTAAATGTTCCGTCTAGTCTTTTATATATTACGCCACCGTACTCCCTGTTTTCATTTATCGATTTATTGTTTATGTCATGAAGTGCGGCCATTGCTGCAAGGCGTATTGTTTTATAGCGTTCCCCCGCTTTCATCCCACTTGGATCAACGCTGTTCACCGGATCATTGCCGACATAGGCATATAGGTTCATTTGGTCGTCATATCCAATTGGGTCGGTTTGTAAAAAGCGGCCTAGTGTGGGGGAGTAGATGCGGGCTTTATAATGGTAGCGAGCATGGCGCTCTTTCGGGGAAAGAGCAGCCACGTACAGCCCGATTTCTGGCCTTAACTTTTTATGCCTAAGCTTTTCATTTTGGGCTTGTGCTTGCATCACCATGCCCCCGGCATGGCGCTGGCTGCGCTAAATTGGAACCGCCCAATATTGGTAGCGGCGGGGATGCCATATTGCTGGGGAAGAGCGCCATCAATCCTATTATAGCTGTTTATATTCAATGCTATATGCCCCAAATTTGAATATAATAACTATGCTGCCTTTATCATCGCATTACAAGATAAAAATGTGGGCAGATAGCGCATATTGCTGGTTAAGTATCGAGGAAACGGGAAGGCGTGGGACGCCTTTCCAAGTGACGAGACGGCCAAGCGGGTCATAGCGCAAGGTTGCGCCCTGTTTTTCTAAGGTTCGTACCAGAAGCCTGAACCAATCTGTTTTCTTGCGTCTTGGTATAGCTGAAACTGCCATCGCCCGTCAAATTGCCATTGGCATCATATAAAAATGCCGCGCCCGTGGATGTTGATATATATTGGTTTAGGCCGTTGGTGGTGGAGGCACGGGTGAGGTTGACAGCTATAGGAATCAAAGCTCTGCGCCACCGAGGCAAACCGCTCAAATCCATCATGGCTGGATACAATCCCAGGGCCAGTGGTGCTCTGAAAACGAGGCGCGACTGGTACAGAAGTTGGGTCGCACAAAAACCAGCTGCGTCTCGCTGATCCAACGGTACTTCACTAACAGCAGGCGCTGCGTCGGGCGTTGGCCTTAAGGCTTCGAGAATTGTGACGTCGATTCGGTTTCTATGTGAGATCATTCAAGTCGGTGCAATCGAGTCGAACGAATCATCGCGGTACGATGCACCGCTTGGCTGCATTATAGAAGGAGATTGGATCATCCCGGTTCTCTTCCCTCCAAACAATTTCATCTTGAGTGAAATTGGCTATTTGGAGAACTAGGTCGTCCAATGTTTCAACCCACCTATCTCCATTGGAGATATAGGCGCCTGATTCGTCTTCCAAGTTCAGTTTCCAGCCTCCAGGTTGTTCTTTGTAGAACGAGATGACAACCGTTTCCTCGCCATCCTGGACTCTTGCATAATATGTAGCTGAAGGCATCTAGTCCTCTTTGAAAAAAATATGATCGTCAGCGACTGGCCGCCAACTACCACGTGCATCCCGCTGTTCCAAATGAGCATGAGGGCGGATGTTCTTACCTTTCTCCGTGAACTTCATACGCACTTGTCGCTGCCCGTCCGCGCTAACAACCGACAACCCACCAATTACGCTCGGGTTCTTGACAAATTCTACGCCACCTTTGCCATCTCCCACGACTGGAATGAAATCCGCAATCGTTGGAGCAACGTCAGCGAGGATTTTCGCCGCGACAGCGCAATTGCCTATGCACCTATATCGAAGAGCCTCGGCCCCGCGACAGTTACCTCGCTTGAGATCCATTGCACGCTCGCTCTGTTTCCCACTCGGATCAACGCTGTCCACCGGATCATTGCCGACATAGGCATATAGGTTCATTTGGTCGTCATATCCACCGGAAGCAAATGGCGTGTCGGTTTGTAAGGATGGAGGAGTGCAGGCATGCGGGGCATGTTTGCGTGCGACGACACCAAGCGTGGGGGAGTAGATGCCATATTGCGGCGGAAGAGCGTTATCAATCCTATTATAGCTGTTATATTCAATGCTATATGCCCCAAATTTGAATATAATATTTATGCTGCCTTTATCATCGCATTACAAGATAAAAATGTGGGCAGGTAGCGCATATTGATGTTGGTGTAGTTCTTAACTGCGCCTTCATACCAGTTTGGCTAATGCTGCTACATTCTGGGGGATTGATCTATTTGCTTCGTAGCAAATGCATCACAATCTTCGCGTATCCAAATTACATAAGATTCACCCTCAACCGCATTAAAACTCACCACATAATATTTGTAATCAGCAATTCTTTGAACAATATTTTCAATCTTTTTGCTACCAGATATGAATTTTTTATCACTTTCAGAACTTCGCTCAAGGCTATGAATTAAATATTTTTTGTGCTTCTCCAATAATAAAGGTCCCTATATTGGCAATGCTGCCTCGTCTTGAGCCAGATAGGTAACCTTGAATGTCAGGCGCTCCGGTCACCATGACATCCTTTGGCCAAGTACCTGTGACCCCATAAGTATCATAATTACCTGCACTTACAGATTCTGAAATGTTAACAGCTATTTCTCCCACAACTAATTGTTGGGCAAGTGAGCTTTCGCAACCAAATTATTCAATATGCCATGCTTGGAACAAGCCCGATTCATATCACCTTAGAGCAATTTGGATAATGGCCCGCCATCAAGGCCGATGGGGTCTGCCAAAAATTACGAAGCGATATATATCGGCCAGCATATTGCGAATAACTGCCCTGTCATAATCCCGATATCGGTTATAATATAAATCGGGAAGCGTCTGTGCCTGTTCCGGAAAGGGGGGAAGAAAGACGCAGCTATGCTCTAGCGATTATTAAAACTGCCACCTACCATAAAAACCAATTCTGCTAGCCAATTCCTCCATATTTCTAAAACTGGCTATGTATTTACGATAATTTTTTGGCCCATACCAGCGACGTGCGACAACAAGATTAAAAATTTCCTCACGCGCCTCTTTAAATGTTAATTGTATAGGATCACCATAAATATATTCGATATAATATTTGGGCAAGCTGTTTAAGCCTAGCTTAGTGAGAAGCTTACGATATTGACCCAGCTTTTTTACGCCCAGAACCGGAAATTTACGGCAGTGAACATCAATTACATAGGCATTTTTGATAAATTTTCCACTTTTAAACCCCTTAACACTAACAGTTATTGAAAAATCACCATTATAATACTCAAGAAAAAATGCCTTATGCCAGGGCAATGGTTGATTAAAATTTCTGATATAGTAATCGTTCATCATTATAAGTGGATATTTAGGTTTTATAAGGCTGCTCATTCCAAACTCCCATTAGATAAATCTATTGCTGCGCCTGATGCGCCAAGGCCAGCACCCCTAAATCCATGCCAATAAATATTATGAAGCAGATATATTAAATTGTTTAATGAATGGTGTATAATCAGTATGTTATACCTATTATTTGCTGAACTCTATCTAGAATATCGCTGAGAGATTCTTGCTCCGTGAAATTAACATCATTCCTCGTCGTGCGGCTTTTGATTTGCTGGCAGGACATGATTTGCATCACCAGAATATGTTACATGCATCAGCAAGGTGATATAGAATATCTATTTCCATTTATGGATGGTCACTTTGTGAATTAACTTGGCATTTTCGCATTGAACTTCCTCTGTTAATTCTTCACCGCCCCAGCTATGTGTCATGAGATGTTCATGCCTAAAGCCTGGCATTTTCGCTTGCTGTAGAATAGAAATACAATCATCCAATCCAGCTTCGTTGAAATGGATGTCTATCTCATCACCATCATTTGACAGTTCAAAGCTAAGTGTGCGATCAATTGTCATTCAAGCGGTCTCCTATCGGGAATTTTCATTCTATTACAGGATCAATACTCACTTTTATCATCCCACAATAATGTCGCATCTTCGCATATGTGAGATAATTGTGTATCGATATAGTTAATAGAGTTTTTGAGTGCGTCTAATTCATCCACGCCATAGATTTTAATGTTCATATTCACATGGCCTGTAAACTCTATTTCGGCAAAAAATGCCAACAGATCAATATTTTCACAGACATTTAGGATGCTGATCTTCAAATCAGTGATCTCACCTCGCTTTGTCTTGACGAGTAAGCGCCTCTCTAAATTTATGGTTTTTCCTAATTCCATTTTTCTTCCCATCTCTATCAATCTGGGTCTAATTCTGGATATAATTTGTATATCTGATTTATAAAATCTTCATTGATTATTTGAAGTAGCTTGCCGATTTTAGCCGCCCATAATTTCTTTTCTTTTTGGCATGATATTTTTGAGACAGCGTCGTCAATCATCCCAATATTTTGATCAAATGATATAGATGCATTTATAATTTTTCTAGCAGTTTCAATATCCATCATCATTCGATATCCTAAAACATAGTTGTCCGGAAAAATTGCGCCAAATATTCAACTTTGGCAGGAAGTATGTTGCAAATAGGTTTTATTGACTTAGCCCACTATTCATCAAAAATTTGCTCAGAGGCATATTCTATATTTTTCTTTAAAGAGTTAATATGATGCTCAATATGTTCAATGAAACTAATTTGTAACCTTATGACTGCTTTTTCAAGATCATCTTTTTTACTATAATCAAAATGTTTTGAAAATTCGGCCAATTGGTGAACCGACTCTATTATATCAATAAAATCAATGCGGGTTTGATAAAAGGCATCGACATCCGAAAGATATGGTTTGATGGCATCAATTAATTTGACCGGCAAATAATCTCTAACTTCATCGGGCAGATAGTCTTTTGGGTCATTATTTTCCATTAGGAAGCCTTTACCTAGAATTTCTATATATTATCCACTTTTATAATAGGTTAGTCAAAAAATTTAATGCTCATGCCTGCGCGATTTGTCATCTCATCTAAAACCTCTAATCTATCAATCTCATATTCTAAATAAGTGATTTCAGAGCCGTCTTTAGAAGGATATTCTTCTTGCGGTGGTTCTATATTGCTTATCGTTACAAGCTTTCTTACCTTGGAAAGAAGAAGTTTAGCTGGAAAATGATCAAGCTCTATTCCTTCAAATGCGGGCTTTTCATCTTCCATTATTTTACGCGACTTGGCTCTGGCCACATCTAAATTATCTGCATTAATTAAATAGATATTCTCTGTTACGGAAATTGGTCCAGTGCCATCAACTCTTTGAATAGCATATAATATATGTGCTGCAAAACCAGTCATACTTCTTTAAAAGGCCCTTCTTCTGCAACCAAATGCTTTTTGAGCAGCTTTGATTTTTAATTTGTCAGAATTTGATAGACTCATATCATCATATGCTTTTTTGAGCCATAGATTAGGTCCATTTGGCATCTCACGTCTGGCTTCATTTTTTCATTTTATTTAGATGGTCATTAAATTTTCTGAAATATGAATTAAATTCTACTGACAAGTCCAACAACCCAGATGCTCGAATATTCTTTTCTATAGCCGAGAAAACCGTTTTATATTGAAAATAGTTGGGATCGGTGTTGCAGGATCTAATAATAATGACATCTGCACTTACTCTTAAAATAATTTCACAGGCATCATCAATATTTGCGCCACTTATTTTTGACCAATTAATATTTATTAGTTCCTGAAGAATCTTTATATCAGTAGGAGGTCGTTGTTTATACAGTGTGATTTTTATTTTCTTCAGGGATATATTTTTCATGGCCGAAATCCATATTCATCTTGATATGACCAACGATCAGGCCCATTTGGCGGCCATTGACCAGTACTGCCCCATAGAATAATTCGGCCATATGGCTGCACATTTGTTATCATATCCGCAAATCCACCAGTATATATTAACAGAAACTGTTAAATCACAAATTCATCACCATCTAAATTTATAGTATAGCATTCATAATTTTGATCAGACCCGTCAATTAAAATGAAATTAGATTCATCGAAAAAAACCTTAACGGATTTTCGATCTCTTTGGATTTCAAATTTCTTTATAGTACATCCAATATATTGAATATACTCATAATCTTTAGGCTTTGGATTGTCAAAAATTGTAATATTATTATTGCCTTCAAATTGAATAGAGATTGTATTAACTGTGTAAAGCACGCTTTCTAGACACAAACCTATTATTTTGGCTTCATTAAATCTTTCAGCAATTAAATACATAATAGTCCCTTATTTTGGAGGAATAGGAATATGGGTCTCTGGCCTTGTTCCTAGCTTCATTGTTGCTGGGTTGATAGGTTGCCATGAACCATCTTGCATAGGTTTCTCTAATTTCCAATGCCCATCTGGATATTGTTCTGTAGCTGGCATTTCTCTAATTCTCCAGCCGCTGGGTATATCTGTAGAAGGCTCACTGGTCGGGTCATAATCACGATATAGGTTATAATTAAACGGGAAGCGTTTGTACCTGTCCCGGAAAGGCGGGAAGGGTATAAACGCCAGGTGAAATTACTTGTCCCTGTTCATTCCTCGTCACTCATTTTTTGACGCATTTCCAAATCATTTTTTGCCCATGTTGGAACGCAGACTACCAATTTGCGACCATTTTTTAATATATGTGTGATGGTGGCGAAGCCTTCCCGCCAACTATCTTCATCAACAATATGTTCTTCTATCTGGAAATCCTCAATGCGTTCACAAAATCCAGCCTTTAATTTAAGTTTGTTGATGGCTTCTTCGGCATTTTCCTGTGTGGAATAGATGCCAATTATTTTTTCATGTTCTGCATAAAACTCTAACTCATGCGCGTGCGTGACCAAATATACATTCATATTAAATCCTTTTTTCGCATAAACCATATGCTTAATTTATTCAGGAATATGGACATTATTATAACCCTGTGACCAATGGGTTTTGTCAACCCGAAGAGTTAAAATATGAAAGCAATTTGGATAATCTATAAATCCTGGTTGATGTTTAAGGCGGTCAATCACATTTTGCGCATTTTGGTAAGAAGAAAATATGCCAATCCTTTTTGCCAATTCTTCGTCACCATTTTCGTAATGAATATGATCTACAACAAATAAATTCATAAAATTATATTCCGTTTTGATGATAGTTTTTTATTTTAGACCGCCTCTTCGGCAGGCTTTAACTATACGATTATATTCGCCACCTTGGCCTTTTTTCCAATTACCAATACCATATTTGTCATTTAATATAGCCGTTGCAAATTCGTGACAACCTTCATTTGACAAATCAGAGCCTATGACCCAATCTCCTACCCGGATATTGAATCAATGCTTCAAAAATAAATCAGTTTTTAAAAATCGTTTCACACCCTAATTTTTTAAAATATACTTATTGTCTTTATAAAAATATCACTTTAAATTAAGTGCGCTTTCGCAGTAATTACCTGGGCTAAAAATAATTTCTATAGTGATTAAAGTAATTTTAGCCTCCAGTCTTTTTCACTATCATAGTTATTCTTTCCCAAACATCATCGGGCGTCAAATTCTGCCATACTCCCCGCAAGGCATATGCAAATCGCGGGCTATTTAGTGCTTCATTCTCTATCTTGTTCAAACTTTTATGTCCAAGTTTTGCGATAAAATTTTCGAGCGGCCCAGCTGCAACATTTGCAATAATATATTCGTCGTCTGACGCTTTAATTATACTCACAATAACATCCCAAGATTCTGGGTTCATTGCAGATATCATGTCTTCCAATGCATTCCAGTGGTCTAAGCACTTATCGTCCTGAGGCAAATCTTTGTTTGGGGAGGAATATTCCTCAATCCATCCTCTCGCCAGTTTTTGTATATCCTGATTTTGCATTATTACATAGCTCTCGTTGCGTAATACCAAGCGTCAGCAGGGATGCCTTTACATCTTCTTGATGCGGCTTCCTTTAACTTTCTGCGTAGGCGAGTTTGCTTATCACGGAACTGTTGCACATGTCCAATCCGCGTCTGCGGTCCAGGTCCTTCAGGCAAACCGAGAGGGTCTCGCTGATATTCGTCCACACGTCGAGCAAGCTCGTTCCTGAGTTTGGTTATTTCTGCAATAAGTGCGGCGCATCCATCATCTCCATCATCTTTATTATTCGGCGGATTGCCAAATATTCCGCCCCCGCCAAAGCTATTTCTATTTCCATGAAAATAGCAAGCATTTGGTCCAAGGGGGTTATAGGGATTATGTGCCTGAAATTCATACACTGCATACAAAGTCAAGACTGCCACTCCGCTACATGCGACAAAACCGATTGGTGTAAAACATAAAGCTATAGCGGGTGCGAACGCTACTGCTATCTCCCCCGTGGGGTCGGTATAGCGTATCGGATTACCAAGAGCATATTGATAGGGTGATGGCCCGCCATCAAGGCCGATGGGGTCAGCCAAAAATACTTAGCGATATATATCGGCCAGCATATTGCAGATAATTGCCCTGTCATAACCACGATATCGGTTATAATTAAATGGGAAGCATCTGTGCCTGTCCGTTGTTTATTTAAATAGATTTCTCATAAACTTGGGTGTGTTAACGGGGGGAGCATCTGGATCAGAAATCCACCCCCTTGCCCACCCGTCTAAATCTGAATCTTTTTTATTAGGATAAAATTTAGCTTTTTGCTCTCTTAATTTGTAAAATAATATTCCGTCTATGCCATTGACATCGGATTTTACGACGGGATCGACCCAAAAATCTGTAAAAAGATTTTCACTTTCTAAATCTGAAAGACGTTCAATAATATTTTCTATAAATTCGATATTTTGTCCTGGCCCTGGAAATATAATATCATATTTCTCATCAGGAATTGAAAATATATCATATGCACAATTAGGGGCCTCATCAATTATTTGAATATTTTTCAACTTACTATCTCCTACCATTCGGCATTTAAGATTTTGGCAGACGGCTTTCGTCTTTATTTAATAAAGGTGGGGTTGTACCGTCATTTGACCAGAAATAATCTTGGAATAAGGCTTGTAATTCAAGTAAATCGGCAACACAATTAAAAGAAATACTATATTCTAAATCTGCTAATGACATTTGTTCCAACGTTGATGGAGCAATATTATGCACTGGTTTAAAACCGTTGCCATCTTTATTGGAATAAAAAGTCAAGCCATTTTCATCACATATTATTCTAACTTCTGACATAAATTAACCCCTTGTAATTGGGCGGTCCACTGCCGTTAATTGTTCTAACCGCTGACCCTTTTTGCATTGATTTCTGCGTCGAAGTGCATAGCTTGCGCAAAGCGAATAACCTTTTCTTCCATATTGAATGCGAGCTGAAGTACATATCGACAAGTCATCATCATATTGAAGCTCACATGGATCATCATCTCCATCATCTCTATTATTCGGCGGATTGCCAAATACTCCGCCCCCGCCAAAGCTATTTCTATTTCCATGAAAATAGCAAGCATTTGGTCCACGGGGGTTATACGGGTTATGCGCCTGAAATTCATACACTGCATACAAAGTCAAGACTGCCACTCCGCTACATGCGACGAAACCGATTGGTGTAAAACATAAAGCTATAGCGGGCGCGAACGCTACTGCTATCTCCCCCGTGGGGTCGGTATAGCGTATCGGATTACCAAGTGCATATTGATAGGGTGATGGCCCGCCATCAAGGCCGATGGGGTCAGCCTGTATATATCGGCCAGTTGTAGGGTCATAATCACGATATCGGTTATAATTAAACGGACAGGGTATGCGGCCATGGTGCGCAAAGGCACTTAGCCGCAATGAACCCCCGTCAAAAAGTCCTTAAATTCCTGTTTCGCGGCGCGGTATTGCCCCCTTCATTCCCACAACCCATGCGGCCAATTTTTGGCCTGCGGCAATTGATGTTTCGACATCATCACCCCGATATCGGCCAATTAAATATCCCGCATTAAAGGCATCGCCTGCGCCGCTGCTGTCCACCACAGATACCATATTGGCATCAAATTGGCGCGGCGGGCTTAATGCATCGGAATATACGCATCCATGCTCCCCAGCCTTTACCACCACTTCTTTACAACCCGCATCATGCCAGCGTCCGGCAATATCGCTTTGCGACATGCTATTGTCCCATATTTGTTGTTCATCAACATTGGTCGGCAATCCAATATCGCTTGTCATCATCGCATGCTGTGATACGGCGCGGGCCGTATCCAAATCGGGCCATAAATTATAACGAAAATTGCTATCATAGACCACTTTGCCACCATTTTCACGGACAGTTGCCGCCAGTTTGAAAAGCATATTTCGCCCTTCTTCGGGCAAAATGGCAAGGGTGATTAAGCTGAAATATAACATAGATGCCTGTTGGGCGTGGCCCATCACATCTGCCATTTGCGGCAGCCCAAACATATCGCGCGCCGCGCTGCGGTCACGCCAATAAACAAAGCTGCGTTCCCCCTTTGCATCAAGATGGATGGCATAAATCCCCGTGGTGCGATCCGGATGGCGCAAAATATATTGCGTATTTATACCCTCGTCCGCCATTTCGCGGACGAGAGCATCGCTTACCTTATCTGTACCAAGCGCCGTAACATAGGCAACATCCAAACCAGCACGCGCCATATGTATGGCCGTATTTAAAGTGTCGCCGCCATATTGCAGGCCCGCAGCTCCGCCATTGCTGTGATATTCCAACATGGCTTCGCCAAAGATAAAAATAGTCATTTTATATTCCGTTTAGGAGAAGAGAGTGCCGCCATTTATGTCGATATTTGCGCCGGTGACAAAACTGCTGTCATCGGAAACCAAATTGGACACGGTGCGGGCGACTTCTTCGCTATTACCTTGGCGACGAAGCGGCGTACCGGCGGCAACCGCGGTGCGAACTTCATCCTTGGTAAATGTATCATGAAATGCGGTGGCAATCATGCCGGGGCATAGAGAATTGACGCGGATACCCTTTGGTCCCAATTCCTTTGCCATTGCGCGGGTAAATGTCATTACCGCGCCCTTTGATGTGCCATAGGCTGCTGCACCTGGGCCGCCGCCATCGCGTCCTGCCTGTGATGCGAAGTTTAAAATCGCGCCGCCTTCGGGCATATGAGGCGCAACTGCCTTGGTCATTAAAAATGTCGATGTGACGTTTAATTGCATCACATGGTTGAAAAATTCCATGTCCATTTCGGCCAAGCCCTTACGCGCCACCAAACCGCCGGTCACATTCACCAAAATGTCAATTTTACCGCCAAATGCTGATAATGCTTCGGCGACCAGACGATCTACATCGGCTTCTTTGGTCACATCGGCCTGCACCAAAATGGCATTGCCGCCCGCGGCCTTAATCGCATCCAATGTTGCCTGACCATCGGCTTCATTATTGCAATAATTCACCACAACATTGGCGCCATCTGCGGCAAGTTGTTGCGACACTGCGCGGCCAATATCGCGGCTGCCGCCGGTGACGATTGCGGTTTTTCCTGTTAATTTTGTCATTATTTTCTTCCTATTATTTATATTAAAATTTACTTATTTAATGGTTTAAGCTGTTTAATCTCGCCGCATAGCACCCACACGCTTGCAATAGCGGTAAGGGCAAGGCCCGCGCCCAAAATGAAAACAGAATAATAATTTGCCCCTGCGGTGATGATGGGAACCAAATAGGTCAATGCCGCAGCGGTTAATTTTGCCGCCATGCCGGCAATGCCCGATAATGTTCCCACGGTTTTTTTGCCGTATAAGTCACTGGGCAGGGTTTGCACATTGCCAATGGCGGTTTGAAATCCAAACAAAATGGTAAACATCAATCCCAATGCCAACCAAGGTGTTGACGCAGCCGCCAATGCCACCAATGCAGGCAACATGATAAGACAGCCCAAGGTGATGGTGAATTTGCGCGTTTTATTGATGCTCCACCCTGCATTTAAACGGTTTTGCGCCAACAGGCCACCAAACCATGCGCCCAACATCGCCCCAACATAGGGCAGCCAGCCAGAGGCAACCAAATCCTTTACATTAAAATGATGCACTTCGAACAAATATGTCGGTATCCAAATGATGAACAACCACCAAATCGGATCGATGGCCGCCGATGCAATAATGACGCCCCAGCTTTCCTTACGTGCCAATAATTCTTTTGTGCCAGGATTATATCCTTCTTCATCATCGCTTTCGGCATCGATATTTTTTTGTCCAGAAAGAATATATTCGCGTTCTTCATCGGACAACCAATCATGATATTTTGGCGGCGCTTTTACAATAATCATCCACGGCACCAACCATATTAAACCGACAAGACCGACCAGAACAAAAATGATTTTCCAATCAAAATATATCGCCAAATAACCAATTAACGGGATGGAGATAATGCCGCCAATTGCCGCGCCGCTGTTAAAAATTCCTTGTGCCAAGGCGCGTTCCTTTGTCGGGAACCATTCGGCATTTGCCTTGGCCGCGCCGGGCCAGTTTCCTGCCTCTGCCACACCCAAAACCGCCCGAAAAAAGCTAAAGCTTAACACGCCTTGCGCAAAGGCATGGGCAGCCGTTGCAATGGACCAAACACCGATGGAAAGGACAAAGCCAAGCCGCGTGCCAATCCAATCAAATATTTTGCCGAAAATCGCCTGTCCTGCGGCATAGGCAAAAATGAAAATAGTGCTGATAATGCCCAATATATATTTATGTCCATCGGCATCCATATCGGGGAATAATTCCGGCGCAATATGTGCCGGCCACAGGACATTGATTGTCTGCCGATCTATATAGTTGATAATGGTTGCCAAGGCGACAAGGCCGACCACCCACCAACGTAATCCGTTCATTTTCATTGCGCTTACCTCTCTCAATCCCTCAAATCGATTATATTATTATAATTTTATCCGCGCCGCAGGGCCGGTCCATTTTACCAATTGGCCATCAATATCGACGCTATGTTCCATATCCGCCTGTTCATTATGGGCAAAGCCAATTGCAACGCGCACGCCGTTTAATGTTTCAATCACCATCACATCTGCGCCATTACCATTAACAATTTTCATTGATTTAATCTGGCTATCGCTTGCGATTGTTTGCTCGGCCGCGCCATCATATTTCCCATGGCTTTCCAATATGCCGGCAAAAATGGCATTGCCCGCGCCCTTTGCCCGTTGAATCATTATTGGCTCTCGACGCAAATTAAACATTGGATCATTGGCGCCAATTTCGGCCAATATCATTTCCGAACCCGCAAATGGGGCCCAACGCCATGTGTAAAAACGGTTATCCAATTGCCATGTAATAAATGCATTTTGCGAAACCGGCTGTGCTGTCGCATCCACCCAAATATGTTGATATCCATTATCCTTGCCCAAAACAGGCCGTGTTTCAACATTGGATGATAGTTGCGGCCCAATGCGGGTAATATGCCCCTGATAATGCAGCGGCATATCATATTGATGCGGCGCAGCCGATGTCACGCGCATCACATCGACAATGATAGGATGCTTCAACCCTTCTATGCTGACCATCGCCATATTGCGGGTCATGCCCACCCCTTCATAGGCCGTGTTTATTTGCCCAATACTATATGAAAAATCATCGCCCGCCTGATAAGCAATCTGTTTGGGCGGCAATGTATCGGCAATTTTTACATCGCCGTCAAAATGGCTTTTTTCATCAACAACCAATACATTATGCGCAATGCTTTGCTTGGCCCAGCTTTCATTCTCAGGCAAATATTTGCCGCCATCCTTTGCCACAACATTTAAGAAACGGGCCGCGCCATAATCGGTTACAACCTCTTGCCCATTATCATAAAATTGCCAGCTTAATTTATCAAAATGGCCATGGCCCATTCCTTGAGAGCTGTTTTTCGCAACCAATGCCTGCCCCGTGTCGGAATCGCCGTGGCGCAAAATGGCGACCGCGCCATCATCGCCCGATGGGCCATCGCGCAGCAGCATGGATTGGAATGGAAAGGGCTGGGACAAGCCTTGCGCTATTCCATCTGCTACTGCGCGGCCCGCAGCGGACAGCGCAACGCGTCTCTGATATTGCGCAATCGACAGCAGTTGAGGATTTTTTGTTTTGGCATAGGCAATGGCCACGCCCTGATACATTTCTTCGGTATTCAGGCTTTTATCTTTAATCGCATCATTAAAGGGGAAAAAGCGCCCTTTATAGGTAAGATGAATGGCGGTGTTCATCGCTTTTAATAAAATTGCATCACGCCGTTCAAAAATTTTCTGCGATGGATCATTTTTGTCAATGGCATCGGCAAATACGATAAATGGCCACAGTGCATAGCGTTGATAATATGGTCCTTCGGCATAATAACCATCGGGCGAAAAAAGCTGATCCATTTGGCGCAGGAAACCCGCCTTGCCATCTTTTTTCGATCCCAATAATGCCTTATCAACCAAATTCTTATCGCCAAGAACATATCCGGTCATCCCCACGCCTGCGGTTGACCATGTCGCATGATTATGAATGCGATCAAAAGTTTTCACCGATTCCACCGACATAAATTCGGCCGCGCTGCGGAATAATATATCTATTTTCTTGCGGTCTTTATCATTTAAGGACGCGCGAATATTATCATAAGCTTGAATGGAGTTAACCAACCAAACGGCATCGTTCAAATTTTGCCAAAATAAACGGCCATATTGTTGGTTTGACCGTGCAGGGTGCGGCCCTAATTTTGGATATAGATCGGCATAGGCCAATAACATATCCCGCACAAAGCCAGCATATTTTGCATCCCCATTTAATCGGTATAGCTCACCAGCCTCAACCATTGCTTTATAATTTTTCTTATGCTGTTCATGCGTATATCCGCCGCCCGGATCCTTGGGCATGGGCACATTAACCCCCGCACGCATCATATCATCCACAAATGCGGTTGCGCGCGCGACCTCTGCATCAAATAATGTGGCTGGCTTCGCCGCTTCTGATCCATGGCCTGTTGCGGTATCATCATCCGCCGTCTGCATGGCCATTTCGGTGACAACATCTCCTGATTCAGCGCCCAATGAGTCAACATCACCCGTTTCAGCATGGACAGGAAAAGCGCCAATAGCGGCCAAAGATATACCACATGCTAATGTCGCGGAAAATGCGCGTAAATATGCTGTCATTCTCATTGTGCTTTCCCATCAAAAATATTGCCGGTCATCATAACACGCGGCGGCACTTCGGCCTTTTCCTCTACCAAAATTGGACAGGGTGTTGAGGTAAAAACATTGTCCAAAATCATTGTAGATGGCGTGCCAGTGGTATGCACCACCTTTAACGGGCCGGAATTATCAATTTTGTTTTTTTCCACCAATGCATCCTGCACCCCATGCAAAATAATTGATGCCGCCTCCCCAGAAATGGGTTTATGCCCCGAATTATTGATGATATTTTTTTCAAAAACAAAATGCGGACCAAATGTACTTTCATCCGTTCCGCCACGATATAGCGCGACAATATTGCCCGACACATTGTTAAATTGTGAATTTGAAATGGTTAAATATTCGGCATTATACCGGCCATAATCATCGGTTTCGGAATCCGCCGCCACGACTTTGCCGCTGATATTTTCAAAAATACTGCCTTTAATATTTAACTTATCGGCCATTGAACCCTTGCCCAATGCAATTACGTCAAATGCCTTATTCACGATTAAATTGCTGACCTTTACATTTTCTATATCCAAAATAAAATTGGCCAATAATGGGGTCGCACTTGTCCTTATCATCGCATTGCCGACAACATCGGGCGCGTCTTCGCCGCTAATCTCTATATCTTTTAATCGTAAATTACCGCCCTCACCCAATTCAAATAAATTGGGCCTATTAAAGGTGATTTTGGGCTTTGCCGCCCCCGACCCCATCCCCACAAAGGATAAAGATTTGTCGATTAAAATCGTGCGGTCCAAACTATAATTTGCCCCTTGCAGGATTAAACGATCGCCTTCTTCGGCTTGATCCAATGCAGCGATTAACGCTGCGCCGCCATCGGCAACTTCGATATTTTTACCCGTGCCAAAAATATCACCCTGCTTTGGCTTTGCATACCATTTCGCACCAACTTCATCCATCGGCATCATCCGCAAATCGCGCGGCGCGCCCATATTGGCAAGCGCCGGATCGGTGGGATATAATAAGCCATTGGCCGCCCGCTCCATCAATATGCTTTTTTGCATTGCATGGGGGAATTTTGACACTGGCTTTGGCGTAAAAATAATATTGTCTGATAATGAAATGCCGGCAATATCATCCTCGACCACAATCGGCTTGGCCGTTTCGCCAAAAATAATAATATTGCGCTGCATTTTGCTGTTCACGGGAACGGCGCTACGCTCTGCATCGCTGCCCGCGGCCAATGTTACCCGCGCGCTATCCACGATGCTGTTATTTTCAATTAACGCATTATCAACCTGAACATAACGATTAACCGGAGAATTTGGCACACCGTTCATCACGGTCAATGCCCCTGCAAATCCGGTGCCGTTCAACCCCTCCATATAATTATTACGGACGATTTGATTGCGGTTAATCACACGGACACCGCCGGAATGTTCCTTGCCCTTGCCCATAAAAATATTGCGTTCAATAATATTGCCATCACCATGGCGCAGCACCACTGCACCGCGCGATTCAACAAACATATTATTACGCACAATATTTGCACCCGATTTAATGGAAATAATCTCCACCTCACCATCGGTGCGATCAAAAACATTATTTTCCACAATTGTATTGGAATTAAACATTGATTCACGGCTGGTGCCAATGCGCAAAGTTTCCCCACCATTTGACCCCAAAACAGGGCGCGGTCCAAAATAATTATGATCGATACGGTGGCCATTTTTTCGGCCCGATTCCAAATCCAGACGCACCGCAAGGGTCACACCATCATTTGATTTACCAACCAACGAATTATGATCAAATCGATTGCGCTGACCATCCATTGCCACCCAATAATCGGTTTTATAACGATCAGGTTGATTAAAATGATCAATCACCACTTCCGACACGCGTGAATCGATTGCCACATCTTCCTTTGTGCGCCGAAATGCAATCACCTCTCCGGTGGGGGAATATCCATTGCGAAACACCAACCCAGTAACCAACATATGGCTACCACCAATTTTTAAATTGGACTTACCTGTTATAATAACCTTACCTGGGGTTTCGGAGATAAGGATAATTGGCTTAGCCTTTGTTCCCTTGCCCGCAAAAACAATTTCAAAATCGCGCCATTCACCATTTGCAAGCACAATCACATCACCAGGAATAAGCTTTTGCGCGGCTTTATAATATTCCGCCTGATTGCGGACAAAATAAACCTGCTTTGCCTCATCTGATTTTGAAACATCTGCCTTTACTGCAGTGGCATCGCCCTGCTGCGCGTCTTCATGCACATCCACCACACCCACATCTGGCAAAGCAGATTCAGCTGCATAAGCATCCATATCACCAAATGCGCCCGCCATTAAAACCGCCGCTGAGGCCATTAAATGCCGATAAATAAATTGTGGCTTTGACACGCGTCACTCTCCTAAAGATTCGTTCATCCTTTTCCCAGCCATGTTGGTAACATCCAACCATGATATGTCAACCATATTGTCAGACCAATTATCGATAAAAATTATACCAAAAATAAAAATTATCCCTGTTGCTTTATATATTTCAGAGACTTATAAAGATTAATATAGAATGAATATTTACTTATGGGCCATAATTTGTGTTATTATTGCAACAACAACATACCAATATTTATACCAATTGGTTGACACATATTGGCTTAATGGTATGAAGCAGTTGGAGCCGAGTCTATCGGATGGAGTTAATAGGAGGGATCATCATGAATTCAAAGTCACGCTGGGCGTTGAACAGCCGAGTTATATCTGCAGTTTCTCGCACAATTTTGTTAAGCGGTGTTGCCGCTAGCGGCCTTAATGTCGCGGCGCTTTATGCGCAAACAACCCCTAATCAGGACGTGACTCCTCCCGAAGAAGATCAAATTGTCGTTTCAGGCATCAGGGCAACCATTCAAAGCTCAATAGATGAAAAACGCGAATCGGCGCAGGTTTATGATGCGCTTTCCGCCGATGAAATTGGCGATCTGCCTGCCCTGTCAATTGGTGAGGCATTGGAAACATTAACCGGTGCGGCGTCGCATCGTGAACAGGGCGGTGCAACCGAAATTTCAATTCGCGGCCTTGGCCCTTATCTTGGGTCCACAGTTGTAAATGGCCGTGCTGCCTCAAATGGTAGCGGCGATAGGTCTGTTAATTTCAGCCAATTTCCCTCAGAATTATTTAACGAAGTTGGCATTTATAAAACCCAATCCGCCAATATGATTGAAGGCGGTGTGGCCGGTCAAATCTCTTTGGAATCTGTAAAGCCAGTTGATTTTGGCAAGCAACGTATTCAGGCCGAGTTAAAAGCCAATTATAACCCACAAAATTTCGACATAGCAAAGGACCAGCGTTTTCAGGATATCGGCTATCGCGGCACCATAAGCTATATTGACCAATATAAATTGGGCGATGGAGAGCTTGGCATATCGCTTGGCTATTCCCGCAATGTGGCAAATAATCCAGAGCAAGAGGCCCGGATTAGCGACACTGTAAATTATTGCCGCAACGACCCGACCAGCACAACTGCAGGTGTTGGCGATGATAATAATTGTGACACAGGATCAACCCGTCCAAATGTAGCGGGGACAGAAAATTTCGTCACTGGTCGTAACAGCTATACATATCGTCAAAATATTACCGATGATACACGCGATTCATTTTTTGGCGCATTGCAAATGAAGCCGAATCCTGATGTCGATATAAATATGGACTTTCAATATTCAAATCGGGTGTTCCGCGAACGGCGCAATGATTTGGTATTTTCCGAAGGTCGCCGCATTGACGATGTTAATGACCCGCTGACCACCAGATTAAATTATCCCTTAATTGTGGGCGATTATGGTGCGTTGCAACAATTTACTGGCGAAACAAATATTGAAACCAACAGCGAATATTTGGAACGTGCGGAAAAATATTATGGTGGTGGCCTGTCCGTCGCGGTGCAGGCAAATGATCGGTTAAAATTATCTGCCGATGCGTCATATTCGCAAACACAACGGACCGAAGAATCGGTTCAAATAAGAATGCGGATACAAGATCAGTTAAATATTTTCGGCGTGGGCAATCAATATCCGCTATCACGCGAAAGCGATTGGACCAGCGGCACCAGCAACACATCAAATGACCGTGTCGAATGGGCCAATTTAATCGGCCAAAATGGATCGCAAACTTTTAACGCAATTGTCAGCCAATTTGACGTTAATAATTATGACCTGTTCCGTGATAATGCCCGCACCCGCTTCACCCTGTCACAAGACAGATATAATAGCATTTTTGGCGCACGTGCAGATTTTGAATATAAAATGGATGGCTTTATCCGTTCAGTCGAAGGCGGCGCTCGTTTCCAAGAATTGAAATATCGCGATGTTCCCGGCGGTATAGTTGGTGCAAGCCGGGTTGAAATTACATATAGTAATGCGGCGTTAAGCATCGCCAATCAGGCATGCCGCACCGCCTTTCCAGAGAATAATTTCCTTTCAAAGGTAACAGGCGGCAACCCCTTAATTACGCAGCTTGACGCGGCGGGCAATGTTGTATGGGCCGGCAATACATATGCCACCTTTGACGCATTATGTCTGGCCAAAACATTGGAGGCAAATGACCCGCGCGGCGTTACATTTGATGCCGATGGCGTGCCGATTTACCCCGATGGCAAATTTGATTCCATTGATAATAATGATGTGAATGAAAAAAGCTGGGCTGGATATCTTCAGGCCAATTTTGAGGGTAATTTAGGCAGCATGCCTATTAAAGGTAATTTCGGGCTTCGCGCCGTGAAAACCGACGTCTTGTCTAAAGGTTTTCGTGGATTGCTTACCGCGACCCCAGCAGTTGGCGGTGGTTTTACTTTAAGTGTTAATAATAATACGCTTGAGGCGATAAGCGCGAAAAATAGCTATACCGAATATCTGCCAAGCTTTAACTTAACTGCCGAAGTTACCCCCAATTTACAGGGTCGTTTGGCAGTATTTCGTGCGCTTTCGCGTCCTGACCCATCTTCATTGGGATATGGCCGTACATTCAGCACGACCACAGATTCTGATGCCGCCTCAATTTCTGAAATTGTTGGCTCTGCAACGGCAAATGGCAACCCGCTACTTAATCCATTATTATCATGGAATTTTGATGCTGCACTGGAATGGTATCCAAATAAAGACACTATTTTGGCGGCAGGTGTTTATTATAAACGCTTTAATGGTGGTTTTGAAACCGTTGGCCAATTTGAAACTTTCGCCGTTAATGGCCAAGATTTGCAAGCATTGGTAACAACGCAGCAGACCACCCAAGATACCAGCAATATTAAGGGTTTTGAGGTAACCGCTGCCCACCGTTTAAGCTGGCTTCCTGCCCCGCTTGATGGGTTTGGCTTTAAATTAAGCTATAATTTCGCCGATTCAAATTTCAAAAATCAGGACGGCGGACTGGGTTCAGTTGGCACGGTACAGGCCGATGGCAGTGTCGTCTATAATGAAGCGCTTATCCCGCCGGCAAACTTGTTTGGTCTTTCCAAACATGTGCTTTCCGCTCAGCTTTATTATCAAATTGGCGGCCTAGATTTACAAGGTGTTTATAAATATCGCAGCCGTTATTTCCAAGCATTTGTTGGCGATTCATCAGGCCGCCTGCGCTATACCGACGCAGCAGGCGTGTTTGAAGCACGTGTTTCTTATAAATTGACAAAAAATATTCGCATTTCGGTGGAAGGTATCAACCTGTTCAGCGAACCGCGCACTGATTACCGACCAACTGTCGGCGATTTGTCACAAAATTTGGTTTATGGGCCGCGCTATTTCGCCGGTGTGAGAGTCAAATTTTAAAAAAATCAAGAGTTTAAAAGGAGAGCAATATTATGAGATTATTCACTATGAACAACGCGGTGTCAAAACCGCGCCACCGCTTGTCGGCTTTGTTGCTGGCTGGCACGGCTGCAACCATGGCCTGCGCGCCTGCAATGGCACAGCAAGAAAATTCCGCAGATGCTAATGAACCAATTCTCGTTACTGGTATCCGTAGCTCGCTGCAAAATGCTTTGGAAGAAAAGCGTGAAGCGGCCAGCCTTGTCGAGATTATTCAAGCAGAAGATATTGGTAAATTGCCAGACCAAAATTTGGCTGAAGTTTTGGAAAATGTTCCCGGCGTGCAAATTACCCGTGATGCGGGCATCGGCACCGGCGTTCAAATTCGCGGGTCAAATGACAACCGCACCGAAATTAACGGCGTGGGCACTGTCGGCTCTGGTTCTGGCCGTGGCGGCATTGGTTTTGAAGATGTAAACGCGGCTGTTATCGCATCGGTAGAAGTCACAAAAGCACCAACCGCAAAAACCACCGAAGGCTCGGTTGGCGGCACCATCAATCTGCGCACCATTCGCCCATTGGATTTAAACGAAACATTACTCGCATTTCGTGCACAGGGTGAATATTCTGAACTTTCAAGAAGCGTTCAACCGCGCCTATCGGCCAGCCTTGGCAAAAGCTGGAATGTTGGCGATGGCGAAATCGGCATCGTGTTAAGCGGCAGCTATGCCAAACAAGACGCGCTTTCTTTTCGCCCACGCGTTGATCGTGATACTTTAACTGTACAAGGAACAGGTCGGACCTCAACAGGCGCCGCCGGTCCAGCTTTCAGCTATCTTGGCATCCAATTTTTGAATCAGGAATTGGAAAATTTCAAATATGAAACCTATAACCTTGCCGGATCATTGGAATATGCACCAAATCCGAATTTGAAATTCTATGTTGACGGTTTTTACAATGACCAAACCCGTCGTCAAGAAAGCACCAGAATTCAGGCATCAGGCGTCAGCAATGTTCAATTGACCAACGTTCCCGATACCTTTGAAACAATTAATTTTGGCTCATTGGGCGGCAATAATTTGGGCTCTATCCAAGCAGCCTTAACCGGCACGTTGCAGCCAAATGTTGCGAACCGTCCTGTTCTTCGTTTTTCAAGCGATGTAGGCGCTCGTTTAACAGAAAGTCATTTGCTTCGTTTTGGTACTGAATGGGAAAGTGGCCGTTTCAAGGCACGTATTGAGGGTTCACGCACTCAATCAGATACCAGCAATCCAGATCTCAGCACCACGTTGAACTTCGTCAATCCGAATACCGCACTTACCGGATCAAATCCACCAAATGAAAATGGCACGCCATTTCGTTATGATTTAACCGGCGGTGCGCTTGCCTTTGGCATTGATACATCATCGCCATTTGCGCCTACCGTTGCGCAATTGCTTGACCCTGCAAATATTGCCTTTGACGCGGCAACCGTGGGCAATAGCGGCACCAAAAATATTGATACCACAGGTCGTTTGGACTTTACGCTGGATTTAGAGGATTTAACTGGCTTTATCACCTCATTTGATTGGGGATATCGTTATAATAAAACATCCACTGAATTTAACGAATTTAGCTCAAATATTAACCTGTCTTTGATGCGTGACGCGCCAAGAGGCACGGCATTTTCGCAATTATTAGTCCCCGGCCCGTCCATTTTTGGCAGAGCCGATGGCCGTGAATTATTCTTTGGTGATTTCTTAATCATCAATCCTAAATTGGCCTATTCTGATCAAGCTGGCGTTTTGGACACCATACAGGCGGCGCTTGCTGCTGCTCCTGGTGCGCGCGTTTTGTCTGACCCGACCTATAACCCTGCATCATTTTTCAAAATTACTGAACAAACCCATGCATTTTATGGCCAGTTAAATTTTGAATCAGGCATTTTCAGTGGTAATGCTGGTCTTCGCTATATTGATACCAGCATTGACTCGCTGGGTAATAATATTGGTGCGGGCGGCGCAATTACCCAAGTAAACACACCTGGTAAATATCAAATGCTATTGCCACGGTTGAACATGGCCGCAGATCTTAGCGATGATCTTGTTTTGCGGGCCAGCTTTGGTCAAGATATTAACCGTCCCAATTTTAACGATCTGAAAACATCAGTTCGCTTTGGCACGGGACCAAATACTGCCGTAGTTATTGGCAATCCTAATCTGGCTCCAGAAAAGGTTACATCCTATGACGCGTCGCTTAGCTGGTATTTCGCACCAGCATCGGTTTTAAGCGTTGGTGTGTTCCACAAACGCCGGACTAATTTGTTCGTGACACAGGAATTTGCCCCCGCAGTTGATGTCAATGGGTATAAGGATTTCACCGCACCATGCGAAGATGGCGGTATTTTCAATCCCATCGCCGATCGTAACGTGTTTGTTGCTCCTGCAAATGCCGGCACCGGTCTTTGCGTTCCAATTACCACAACGATCAACGATAGCGCAGCAACCACTCAAACCGGTATTGAGGTGGCTTTCCAAGCTGATCTTTCTTCATTCGAAGATAAAATTGGATTTGCCTCTGGCTTTGGTCTTTCCGCCAACTATACCTATCAAAAATTTGGTGGTGGCGAGGCAACCAATACTTCCGCCGCCGATAGCCGCGCAAATGCCATTTTCAACGCCAGTAGCGGCCTAAACGCCGCGCCTTATACGGCGGTGCAGGGCTTGCTCGACTTTTCGAAAAATGCGTATAACGTCACATTATTCTATGAAAAATATGGCTTTACCGCACGGGCGCGATACACATGGCGCAGTTCATTCCGCACATTGGATACAGCAGGCGGCGCATCATTGGGCAGCACATTGGGTTTCCCCGTGGTTACCGCAGCCCGTGGCCAGCTTAACGGCAGCCTAAGCTATGAAATATCCGATAATATCAATATTGGTATCGAAGGGGTGAACCTCACCAAATCGAAAATTTCCCAATATTGTGTAAATGATGGCGCATTATTATGCTTCCAAGGTCTTCCAGATCGCCGGTTGCAATTTGGTGTGAACTTCAAATTTTAATATAAACATGGTCACCAGCCGTCATTTTTTGACGGCTGGTGGGCTTGCGTTACAATTTCAATGTGGTATGCATTATTGGTATGAAACATTGATATAGGAAAGTGTGGGCCTTTGAAAAACCGTCTGTATAAGACAATTGTTGAGAAAATTCTCTCTCTTATCCATGAGGGCATATTCCCGCCCGGTAGCCGTTTGCCCGGCGAACGCGAATTGGCCGAACGTTTCGGGGTCAGCCGCGTTACCATTAGGGAGGCCGAAATCGCCCTAGAGGCATTAGGCCATATTATCATTAAAACTGGATCGGGCGCCTATGTTCAGGATCTTGGCGAAAACAGCCCCGGCGCATTGCCCGATGTTACCGCATTTGAATTAACCGCCGCACGTGCGGTTATAGAGGCAGAGGCCGCCGCCTTGGCCGCCGCAAATATGACCGATGAAGGTATTAAACATTTAGAAAGCCTGATTAAGGCGATGTCTGCCGTCCACCCCAATGGCCGCGACGAAGGCGACGATATTGACCGCCAATTCCACCTTAGCATTGCAAAAATGTCCTGTAATCCAGTTGTCGAATATACAATTGAACAATTATGGCGCATTCGCAACGAATTGCCACAGGTGCAAAAAGTATATTCCAGCGTCTGTGTGACCGATGCAAAGGCACGTACTGATGAACATGCATCAATTTACGCTGCATTGCGCGATCGTGATCCCGCCGCCGCACGCTTTGCAATGCGCGAACATTTCCAACGATTATTTGAAGCGATGTTGGTCGCCACGGAAACAAGCGCCTTTGAAGAGGTAAAGCGCAAAATTGGTGAAGACCGCAAACGTTTTATGGTGACCACACAAATTTAACCATTCTATACTGGGCAAATAATTGGTAATAATATATTGTCTTAACATCAATTGAGATGCGGGAGCTTTCTGCGTAAATTCAAAAGGAAATTAATGTCATAAAAAATATGATGTTGATTATGCCTTTACCCATAATCTTATAATATATCCCACAACGGATATGGTGGCCACGCCCATTAACCAAAAAAGCAATAACCATAATAAACGCTGATATATGGGTTTATTTTCAACATCTTTAGAAGATTGAGAAAGTGGATCAAAAGTCATTAATGATAGCCCTCCGTTCCAACTTTACCGCGAAATACCCAATATGCCCATCCGGTATAGCCCAATATGATGGGGACCATAATCCCTGCACCAATTAACATGAATAATTGGCTGTCATAGGGGGCGGCGGCCTGCCATATCGTGACCCGGCCTGGGATAACATCTGGCCACATTGATATTCCAAGTCCGACCAAAGATAATCCAAATAGGCCAAGCGCATAGAAAAATGGTGCGGCCTCCTGTTTCTTTGATAAGCTGCGAAAATAGAGAAAAGAAATAATAAATGTTGCAAGCGGCACCTGTGCTGTTGCTATAATTCCAGGATAGGACAACCAGCGTTCATAATATTTTGCTTCTAAAAATGGTGTTGCGATGCTTACCATCATTATCGCGAATAATAATAAAATGCCCAATCGCCCAGCATAGCTATAACATTGGCGTTGTAAGCCCCCTTCAGTTTTCCAGATAAGCCAGCAACAACCCAATAATGCATATCCTGCAATCAACGCAAATCCGGTAAGGATGCTAAATGGGGAAAGCCATTCCCACCAGCCACCTGCATATGCGCGTCCCTGCACCGTAATGCCTTGTAATAAAGCACCAAGCGCGATTCCCTGAGCAAAGGTGGCTATCACTGAACCGGCCGTAAACGCAAAATCCCAGCGCGCACGGTGGGCTGGGTCGCGCCAGCGAAATTCAAATGCCACACCGCGTAAGACAAGACCCAATAACATTGCAATAATGGGCGCATAAAGCGCGGGCAATATAATGGCATAGGCAAGCGGAAATGCAGCCAATAATCCCCCACCGCCAAGGACAAGCCATGTTTCATTGCCATCCCATACTGGGGCGATACTGTTCATCGCTGCATCCCTGTCATCGCCTACCTTAAATGCAGGAAATAAAATACCTATGCCAAGGTCAAAGCCATCCATGATGACATAAATTATAATTGAAAAGGCGATTATACCTGCCCAAATAATGGTTAAGTCAATGCCGTTCATCCTTGCTCTCCTTTCGCAAGATCATTGTTTGAAATTGCCGGCGCAGATGTGATGCCCGCTGTTCTAATCGGCTTATCATCCATAACGCTTTCATGTGCTTCGGGTGGCTTGGCCGCAAGACGGAAAATATACCATATTCCTGCGCCAAAGATGACAAAATATACAATAACAAAGGCAATCAGCGATATTGCAACCGCGGGGGCATCAAGTGGCGCGGCACTGTCGCTTGTCCGTAAAAGACCGTAAATCGTAAAAGGTTGTCGGCCAACCTCTGTCGTCACCCATCCGGCCAACACCGCAATAAAACCCGATGGCCCCATAAATAATGCACCGCGATGCAACCATGTCCATTCATATAATTTTTTTCGAGCACGTGCCAATAAACTCCACATACCAATAGCCAGCATCGCAAAGCCAAGCCCGACCATGATACGGAACGACCAAAAAACAATGCCTATGGGGGGCTCATTTTCATCTGGAACAACATCCAAACCATTTAAGGGCGCATCCATATCATGTTTCAAAATTAACGATGATGCCCCTGGAATTTGAATGGCATAATCCACCCTTTTTTCCTTTGAATTAGGAATACCAAATAAGATTAAGGGCGCACCATTGGGGTGGCTTTCATAATGACCTTCCATCGCCATTACCTTTACAGGTTGATGTTCCAAAGTGTTAAGCCCGTGAAGATCGCCCATAAAAATTTGTGTTGGGGCAACCAATGCCGCCATCCACATGGCCATGGAAAACATTTTCCTCGCGCCGACATTCTTTTTATCCTTTAATAAATGCCATGCGCCAACCGCCCCCACGGCAAAGGCGGTGGTTAGATATGCCGCCAACACTGTATGCACCAATCGATAGGGAAAGCTGGGGTTCCAAACAATATCCCACCATCCGGCGGCGGGAACATATTGGCCAACATCATTTATGGCATAGCCAACGGGTGTCTGCATCCAACTATTGACTGATAAAATCCAAAATGCAGAAATAAATGTGCCAATGGCCACTGCCAAAGTAGCAACAAAATGCAATTTTCGCCCTACCTTATTAATGCCGAATAACATAACGCCCAAAAATCCGGCTTCTAAAAAAAATGCCGTTAACACTTCATATGCCATTAAAGGGCCAATGACAGGCCCCGCCTTGTCAGAAAAAACAGACCAATTTGTTCCAAATTGATATGACATCACAATGCCAGAAACGACACCCATGGCAAAAACAATGGCGAATATTTTCAACCAATATCGATATAAATTGGCATAAACGCCATTGCCGGTTTTAAGCCACAATCCCTCTAAAACTGCTAAATAGCTGGCAAGCCCAATGCTGAATGCTGGAAATAAAAAATGGAAACTGACGGTAAAGGCAAATTGAATTCGTGCCAGTAAAATGGCAATTTCATTATCAACCATAAAATATCTCCAGCCTAGCCATGTTTAATCTATTTTTGTGGTACGTAAATAAGGCCGCAATGTTGTCCAGCCTTGTGGGAATAAATCCTTTGCTTGTGCATCATTTATCGATGGGGGGATAATGACATCTTTACCCATCGTCCAATCAGCAGGGGTAGCAATTTTGTGCTTATCACCCATTTGCAAGGCATCTATAACGCGCAAAATCTCATCAAAATTGCGTCCCACACTCATGGGATATGTCATTGTTAAACGTATTTTCTTATCAGGATCGATAATGAAAACCGAACGGACAGCTGCTGTTTCGCTTTGCTGTGGGTGAATCATTTCATAAGTGCGCGCAATCGACAAATCAGAATCATCAATGATGGGAAATTGTAAATCGGTATTTTGCGTGTCATTCACATCCTCAATCCATTTACGATGTTCCTCAACACTGTCTGTGGAAAGGCCAATTGCCTTTGTATTGCGCTTGGCGAATTCGTTGGCAAGTTGCGCTGTGCGGCCCATTTCTGTGGTGCATACTGGGGTAAAATCCGCAGGGTGGCTAAAAAAGAAAACCCAGCTATCGCCCGCCCATTCATGAAAATGTAGCGGCCCATTTTGGGTTTGAGTTTTGAAATCGGGGGCGATATCGCCAATATATAATGTCATTTTTGTGACCTTTCTGTTGGTTATAAAATCAATAAATTTACCTTTATTTGATTAAATCACCCCTCTTGCATGATATGGGTCAAAAGGAGTTTCTGCTTCTTTTTGTCTATTCGCAATTGCAATTACTGCATCAAATGCTTCATTCTGCGAAAGATAGATATTGCCGCCTAATTGTTCGATAAAATGCGACTTTTGCAACCGATCCATCACCGGCCCTTTTACCTCCGAAAGATGCAATTTAATATCGGCATCAATCATCCTATGGTTAATCGCCTCAATGCTTTCTAGCGCAGATGCATCAATCGCATTAACCGCAGAGCACATTAAAATAACATGCCTAACCAATATATTATCGGCAATTTGTTCCAGAATAAATTCTTCTAACCATCGCGCATTTAAATAGGTCAAGCTTTCATCAATGCGAATGTTCAAAATTCGCGGATCGGTAAAAACTTTGTGCCGTTCAATATTTCTAAAATGCTGTGTCTCTGGAACGCGGCCAATAATGGCGGCATGGGGACGAGAGCTGCGCCACAAAAATAATGCCAGACTTAACAAAACGCCCGAAATAACACCCGGTTCTACTCCCGCGATTAAGGTAACCCCAATGGTTGCCGCAATCGCCGCAAAATCCATTTTTGAATATTTCCAAATCGCCGCAGGTGTTTTCAAATCAACCAGGCTAAGCACCGCTACAATTATTGTTGCCGCCAATGTTGCAATGGGTAATGATGCCAATAATGGGGTGAAAAATAATGCCGCAATGGCAATGAAAATTGCCGTAAATGCCCCCGCCGCCGGGGTTTGTGCGCCCGCATCGAAATTTACAACAGAACGGGCAAACCCGCCTGTAACCGGATAGCCCCCTGAAAATGCGGCTGATATATTTGCCGCGCCCAATCCGATTAATTCTTGATCCGGATCAATGCGCTGCCGTCTTTTTGCAGCCAATGTTTGGCCTACGCTGACCGATTCAACAAAGCCTATAACACTAATCAATAATGCGGGAACGGCCAATTGCTGCCACAATTCAACATTCATTAACGGCACCGAAAATGGGGGCAGGCTTTGGGGTATATCCCCCACTATTTTCACGCCTTTTTCTTCTAAAGAAAATATAATTGTCGCCATTGTTGAAACAGCAACTGCCGCAATTGGTCCAGCCTTTGCTACTAATTCTGCAATATGCTCTGGCATCCCAAAACGCATCAATAACGGCTTTAACCCCTTGCGGACCCAAAATAAAAATGCGGTGGCAAATATCCCGATAAGGAATGTTGGATAATTTATTGACCCAATATTTTCGGCCATGGAGGATATTAAGGCAGGCATATTTTCGCCATTGGCCTTTATCCCGAAAATGGATTTTAATTGGCTGGTCGCGATAATAATTCCGCTGGCTGTGATAAAACCCGACACCACAGGATGCGATAGCAAATTTGCCAAAAAGCCAAGTTTTAATATCCCCATAGATAATAAAATGATGCCGGATAAAAAAGCCAGTACCAATGCCGCAGCGATAAATTCTGCGCTGCCCGGCGGTGCAATGGCACTTGCCGCGGTTAATGTCATTAATGATACCACCGCCACTGGGCCAACCGCCAATGTTCTGCTGCTCCCAAAAATTGCATAAATTAAAAGCGGCAATATCGATGCATAAAGCCCTATTTCAGGCGGCAGACCGGCAAGCATTGCATAGGCAAGGCTTTGCGGAATAAGCATGATTGTGACAATGATGGCGGCCACCGCATCATTAACAAATATGCGGTTATTATATGCTTTGCCCCATATCAAAATGGGAAAATATCGGGTGAAGTTCATCGCTTCTTCACCCCTGATCAATCAAATGCGGTTTCACCATCCATTCCCGCCCTTTTAACATTCCATGCCAATATATCGGGGGTAAAATTGTATCTTTTAATAACCAGGAAAGGCGCGATGGCCGCGTGCCGTCAATCAACCAATTTGGGAAACTTGGCAATAATTTACCGCCATAGCCAAATTCCGCCAATATGATTTTACCCCGCTCCACCGTTAACGGGCAACTGCCATAACCATCATAATCAGCAATGGGCGGCTGACCTTTTAATGCCGCCAGCGCATTTACCGCCACAACAGGCGCTTGCTTTCTTGCCGCGGCCATTGTTTTGGCATTGGGTGCGCTGCATACATCGCCTAGGCTGAAAATATTATTATATTTAACATGACATAGGCTTGCTTGATCAACATCGACAAAACCGCTTTGTCCGGCAAGTGGGCTGTTGCTGACAAAATCAGGCGCCTTTTGCGGCGGCACGATATGTATCATATCAAATGATTGTTCGATCAATTTTACATGTTCATCATTTTTTTGTTCAAATGTCGCGATTTTTTTCACGCCATCAACGGCCACCAATTTTGATTCAAAATTAAGCTGCGCATCATATCGCGCCACATATTCCATCAATGCAGGAACATATTCTGGCACACCGAATAACATCCCGCCGCTATTATGAAACTGAACATCTATATTGTTCAATACACCAGAACGTTCCCATTTGCTGCATGACAGATACATCGCTTTTTGCGGCGCGCCAGCGCATTTAATAGGCATGGGTGGCTGGGTGAAAATCGCACGGCCCGCACTCATGCCTTTGACCAAATGATATGTATATGGAGCAAGATCATATCGATAATTTGATGTGACGCCATTTTTGCCCAATGCCTGCTTTGCGCCATCAATTGCATCCCAATCTAGCATTATTCCTGGGCAAATAATCAACACATCATAGTTAATCTGCTGTCCATCTGCGGTTATTACTGCATTATTATTTGGGTCAAACTTTACCGCGGCAGATTTAATCCAATGCGCCCTTTTGGGCATCAGGTCCTTTTGCTTTCGGTGCGTAAATTCAGCAGAAAACGCACCGCCGCCTACCATTGTCCAACCGGGCTGATAATAATGGTCTTCACTTGGCTCAATGATGGCCATGGATATTTTCTTGTCGCGTTTCAACATGCTGGACGCCGTGGCAATACCCGCAGAGCCGCCACCGACAATCACAATGTTAAATTTGCTATTATTTTCAGATATATTACCAGTTTCTTGTGTAGCCTCCTTAGCCATTTTAATTAAGGTGGTTGAACGTGCACCTGAACGGCAATATGCTAAAACTGGCGATGCGATTGATGCCAATGCGCCTTGCATCTGCAATTTATTTTCGTTCGTAATGGCGCCGGACACAACGGGTAAATATATAAATTCAATACATAACTCTTTTGCCAATTTGGCCGCTTGCGCGCTGCGCATGAAATCCCCATCTTCCTCATCGGGTCTGTTGCAAATGATGGATTTAAATCCAGCCTTTGCAATAAAGGCCATGTCATCGGCCGTAATTTGCGGCGATATACTTATTTTATCATGTAATTTAGTAATTTGCGGGCCATTCGTCATGACATGTCCTTCATCATTATATCAAATTGTAATTAAGTAGAAAATTTATGCGCCACCATTCCCAATAATAAAGCAGCAACAAATGTCAGCGCCGGCGCGGGGTTAAGAGCTATTCCCGCAAAGCCAGGCCCGGGGCAAAGCCCGCTAATACCCCAACCTGCACCAAATAAAATCGCGCCTATCACCAATTTTCGATCAATTTTTTTTGTATCAGGCAGCGAAAATTGCACATCAGCAAATGGCCTTTTCATCAATTTTTGGATTTGCCACGCGCCGGCCATGGGCAATAATGCGCCGAACATCACAAATGCCAATGTCGGATCCCAATGGCCAAAAATATCCAAAAAACCACGCACCCTTGCTGGATCGGCCATCCCTGAATAGGCAAGGCCGCCACCAAATAACATTCCCGCAATTAAACCAATGACCAAAGACATATTTTTCATTATATTTTTCCAATCATCTTCATGCGGGGATAAGCCCAAAATATCGCATAGCTGCCACTATTATCATTCCGCAGAGCATGAAGATTATTGTCGCAATTAAAGAACGAGGCGACAGGCGAGACATGCCGCAAACCCCATGCCCGCTGGTGCATCCAGAACCCAATCTTGTGCCATAGCCGACACATAAACCGCCAATGATGAGCATGAGCAGGCTTTCAGGGTAATTTGTCTCAATCGCGCCCATGAATAATGACGTGACATAAGCACCAAGCGGCAGGCCAATTATAAAGATAATGGCAATGCCGCGCGGCGCACCACCATCAGCAATATTGACCGCCCGTGCGGCAAGGCCGCTAACCCCTGCAATACGCCCAAGGGCAAGCAGCATGATAGCCGCCGCCAAACCAATGGCCAGCCCACCAATAAACCCCTCAATGGGCAATGCATTTGGAAATGATGCCAACATTATACCGCGTCCAATGGAATTTTAAGATAACGCACGCCATTATCTTCCTTTGGCGGCAAATGGCCCGCACGCATATTAACCTGTATCGAGGGTAGGATAAGGCGCGGCATATTCAGCATCTTGTCCCGTTCAGTGCGCATTTCGACAAATTCGTCCTCGCTTATGCCATCATGTGCATGAATATTGCCTTTGCGCTGTTCGGATATGGTGGTTTGCCACTTATATTCGCTGCGCCCTTCGGGTAGATAATCATGACACATAAATAACCGGCTTTCTGGCGGCAGAGATAATATACGGCGCATTGATTTATATAGTTGGCGTGCATCTCCGCCTGGAAAGTCGGCCCGCGCAGATCCATAATCGGGCATGAACATCGTATCCCCAATAAAAATGGCATCGCCGATTATATAAGCAATACAGGCGGGCGTATGGCCAGGAACATGCATGACCATGACGTCCAAATTGCCAATTTTAAATGTATCGCCATCGGCAAATAAATGGTCAAAATCGCTACCATCGCGCCGAAATTCTGTGCCCGCATTAAATAAATTGCCAAATACATGTTGCACGGCGACAATATGTTCGCCAATGGCAATTTTTCCGCCCAGTTTTTCCTGTAAATATGGCGCAGCCGACAAATGATCGGCATGCGCATGGGTTTCAAGCAGCCACTTTATTTCCAACCCCTGCTGCTGAACATAATTTATTATTTTATCCGCAGAATAAAATGATGTTCGGCCCGATGCGGGATCATAATCCAAAACAGAATCGATAATCGCGGCACATTTGGTCGCGTCATCATGCACAATATAGGAATAGGTATAGGTTTCGGGATCAAAAAATTCCTTAACCTTTGGGATATTTTTTCCCTCACCTGCTTTCAACAGATTTTCAATCTGCTCGGCGGCATTTTGCAACACTATATCGGTCATAACGACTCCTTATATTCATATTTACATAAACTATGTAATACACTATATGAGTTGCGTCAATAACCAAAAAATGCCACGTCGCACGGGGAGAATATTTATGTCAGATAATATGCAACAACCGCCCGCCACTTTGCGCATTGGGGACATTGCCCCTGATTTTCAGGCGCGCTCGACACATGGTCCTATTCGGCTTTCCGATTATAGAGGCAAATGGCTTATTTTCTTTTCTCATCCGGCTGATTTTACCCCCGTTTGCACCACAGAATTTGTTACCCTTGCCCAAAAATCGGCGCAGTTTAGTGCGCTCGACTGCGGCTTAATTGGGCTTTCTGTTGATAGCCTTTATTCACATTTTGCATGGGTTCGCGCGATAGAGGGTAAATTTGGAATAAAAATCCCTTTTCCAATTATCGAAGATCCCAATATGGCTATTGGCCGCGCTTATAATATGGTTGATGAACATTCCATCGACAGCTCCGCCATGCGAACATGCTATTTCATCGATCCAAAAGGGGTCATTCGTGCCACGACAAATTATCCGCACGATGTTGGAAGGTCGGTTGATGAAATGCTGCGCATTATTGCCGCGTTACAAATTACCGAAACCCAAAATATGTTAACCCCCGAAGGATGGCGACCAGGCGATAAATTATTACAAAAAACGCCTCTTTTATCTGATGAGATTAGCGCAGATGATGATTGGTTCTGTCAAAAAGTCGATATAAAATGACCTTTATTTACGAAAGCCGTGAACGTGCAGATGCGGCAACAGAAAAGCTTAAAATCTATGCGCAGCCACAGCGTTTAATGATCCTATCTTTCCTGCTTCGCGGGGAAAATAGCGTCGCGGAAATTGATGCAGCGACCGAAATCGGCCAACCTGCACTTAGCCAACAACTTGCCGCATTAAGACGGGCAGACACCGTCAAAACCCGCCGTGAAGGTAAGCAAATTTGGTATAGCTTGGCCGATGAAGGGGTGGAGTTATGCGTCAAAACCATGGAAATCATCTTGACCAATGAAACAGAGGCCGAGCATGCGTTAAAAAATATGACCCATGGTCAAAATATAGTGGACCAAAATATACCAAAGCATGGAACCGCCGCATTCGCCAAAATATTATAAATTTTTCAATTTATTTTTTGACGATTTATCATTGCCCAATAATTTCAAATGCCGCCCATAAAAATGGGTGCTGCTCTGCCTTTTCTCCATCCTTGCCCTGGCGGACTTGCGATATGGCATGTTGCAGGGCCTGTGCGCTGTCCATTCCCTTGGCCGCATTGCGCATTGTCGCCACGCTTAATCGCCGCGCCATATCATCGCGCACGCGCCAATGGCTGGCCATGACTTGTTGTGCGCCTGCTTGGAAAAAACTTTGCGCCAATCCTGAAAGCTGCGGCGCGTCCATGCCCGATGGCGCGGCGGTGTTGCATGCTGATAAAATCACCCAACTGGCGGGCAGGCTCATTTTGCCAATTTCACTGGATAATAATAATCCATCATCGCCGCCCTGCGGGGTTAATAATAATGCCGGTTCATTTAACCCGTCCAACTCACCAGAGACAAGGCCGTGGGTGGCAAAGGCCAAAATCGCACCTTGTTTTATTTCCGCACTGCGAATATTGGCCTCGGTCGCATCTTGCCCAATGAACAGGGTTGATATTTTCGGGCCAATTGCATCGGCAAGCTGCCGCAGCTCCGCCGCCGCATTGGTTAATTGGGGCAAATCGAATAATGTGCGGATATTTTCCGCCGACCGCACCGCCATATTATCGCCGGATATTTTCCCGCTCACCCCGCCAACGGCCCAAAAATCACCTAAGTCCTTGTCCTGCACATTCTCTTGTCCATAGCCATTATCCGTCCCGCGCGGCGCACCGGAAAATCGCATAATGGCAAATTTATCAATTAAATAATTGGAATGATGCGAAACACCCTTTTGCAGCCCATTTTCCATCATTAACGCAGAAAATGGCAAAGCCCCCAATTTACCATTTGCCGATATTAACAATGCAGTTCGACCCTTGGTCAAATCCTGCATTTCTTTGGGGAATAAAATGGCATATAATTTGGTTGCCGCTGCCGCATCATATGCCGATGCATCACTTTGCAAACCCGCGCGGACATTGGTGATTAACCCCTCTATCTCGGCGTCATTACTGATTAAAATTTGCCTATGTGCGTCATTATTTGCTGCGGTTAACAGCCAGCCATTATCAATCCTGCTGTAAATTAAGGCAAGATTTTGGGGCCCCAATTTTGCCTGCATCGCATTTAATGTCTGTGCGGTAAATTGCAGGGCGGCAATCTGCTGAGCGCCCATATCGTGGTGCAAGGCATCAATTTTTACGCGGTTATCCTCCAATTGCCTGTCCAATGCGCCCATATCAAATGCGGGATCGGGTTTGCGCAAATTGCCTTCTAATTTTGCCAAAATCGCACTGCGTTCATTTAATAAATCGCGCCGTTGTTCAAATAATGTCTTTGCTGCGGCATTGTCCATGCTGCGCTCTGCCGCAGCGGCGGCCAATATATCATCGACGCTGCTTCTTGCCGCCCATTGCTGCGCGATAAAGGCATCATCCGCCTGTCCCAAATTATAAAAAATTTCGGCCAGCCATGCAAAGCCGGGACGTAATCTTTTCGCCTGTGCGGACTGTAAATCAATATTGGATGCAACGATAAATTCATCCAGTAATTTTTGTGCTTCGTCCGTGATATTTTCTTTATCCGCGCCGGGTAATTGGGCCTGCACTTTTAACAACATGGCCCGCGATAATAATGCATCGGGATGCTGTGTGGGTAACATTTGGCCGCGCATCGAAACCGCCTGCCCTGCGGCCTGAAGCGCAAGGTCATAATCGCCCGCCTGAAACGCAATTTTCGCCAATAAATCACGCGAATTAACCCTATCCCGATGCCCCATGGGCAGGCTAGCATCGCGCGTTTCAACCAATGATTGCGCCAAAAGAAGCGCCCGTTCCACCTGCCCCATTTTGGCCAGCGCATTGGCAAATGTATCACGCGCCACCAACGCACGATCGCTTTTTTCACCAATGGCCATGTCTATAATGGGAATGGCATTGTCCAAAAAACTAATCGCATCTCCATATCGGCCCGCTTCGCTTAATGCTTGCGCATATATAACCCGCATTGCCGCGCTATTTTGTGTGGGTTTTCCCGCGCTTTTTTCGACAAGTTCATACGCCCTGCGGATCATGGGAAATGAATCACGCGGGCGGCCTTGCCGATAATAAATGCTGCCCAAATTTGCATATAAATTGGCCATGACAGGATTGTCGCCGCCAATGCTTGCCTCCCCCGTGGCAACGCCATTTTGCGCGGCAACAATGGCATCATCGGTGCGTCCGGCGGTATATAAATATGCCACCCGATTGGCGAGCCATATGGCAATATCGCTTGGCACCTTATCCAATGTCCGCGCCATTTCGGTGGCTTGTTTATTATAATCCAGCGCCTTTTCCAAATCGCCCTGTTCAAAATATGACGCTGCCAGATTATTTAAAGAAACCGCATAATCGCGTGATTTGGACATATTGGGGTCATTTTTATAATCGGCCACCAAATTTATGTTTATCGCCAATGCCTCATCATGCTTGCTTTGGAAATTAAGCACATATGATTTTAATGACAGCGCATTACGAAATGCCTGCCTATATTTGGGATTATCGCGATACTGCTCCAATATTTTATGCAGAGGATCAACATCTTTACCTGCGCGTTCCAAATCACCCGCAGCGGCATATGCCATAGCTAAATCTACTTTTCGCTGCGCCACTTCGGGATGATTTTCGGGAAATATCCTCTGCGCCTCTTCCAAAGCTGGCTCAACCAAGGCGCGATAAGCCGCCGGATCCTGATCGGGTGTCATATCGGCATAAAGGGCGGTTAACTTTTCAACTGTGGTCGTATCGGTTAAGGATACGTTATCCTTTATCTGGGCATTATTTGCGGGTTCATTATCATGCGGGGCAAATGCATGCGCCAATTGCGGCATGGACGCGGCAAATATCATCAGGGCAAGGGGCGATAATGTACTTAATAAACCATGTTGATACCGACCCATAATAAACTCCCCCATTTAACCCATTAAAATTATATATTCCTATTCAACGACCAGATAATATCTGCTTTTCCGCGATGCCTTATTGCCAATATTTATCCCATATCTTTGTGTATAAATGGGCAGCCATGAACAGCTATTTTGACCTTTATTGCTGATTTTGCAAACCTGTTTTTGGTCACGGTCCAAAACCGTAAATTGTAATGCGCCCTTCACACTGGCCGACAGGGCAATATTTGCCCTTTCCCCCGCCAAAAATATTTGTTCTATTTTAACATTTTCACCCGGACCAATCCAACCCGACCGATAACCAATCCCCAAGGCCCGCCCCCGAACCGGTGGTAATTTGGACAATTGCATCGCCGCCATTTGCCGCCACTGGGCCAATGGATCATCGGCATTGCCCATATCGTCAAATCCGCTATTTTTGCTGCTGACACCCAATCCATCTAAAGCAGAGACATAAAGGGCAAGTTTTTCCATATTATTTTGCGCCGCCGCCATGTCGGCCTGTTCAAAATAATATGCCGCTTTTGCGCCATTGGCGGCATTGGCAATATCATCATGCACCACAGCAATATTTTCAACCGCAATATTATCCCCGCCAAATTGCGCGCATCCGCATAAAGAAATAATCCCCAAAAATGGCAAGATGTTCGGCATTTTCATATGTTCATTTCCTGTGGTTTAATAATGAATTTTGCGCCCGTCCTGCCTTTATCTTCCTGACTATCCGCCAATAATATGACCAAAGCATGACGTTCTGCAATCGCCTTTGCCAATGCAAGACCAAGACCATGGCCCGATGTTTGCTTCACCCCTGCGCCGCGCTGGAATCTTTCGAAAATATGGCCGCGTTGATCCGGCGCAATGCCCGGTCCATTATCCTCTATCGTTAAAACGGGGCCATGCGCCAATGTCACCCAAATTTGCCCGCCCGCCGGCACATATTTTAACGCATTGTCCAGCAAATTGGATATCATGCGGTTGATCTGCATTTTTTCGGCATATAGCATGATATTGGGCGCAATATTTACATGCAATATAACATCTGCATCCTCCATGCTGCCTAAATATAATTCGGTTAAATCGGTCAATAATTCGGAAAAGTTTATCTCGCTCAACCCTGCTCGATCGCCCTTTCGTGCTTGACTTGCCGCAATGTCCAATAATGAATCCAACATGGCGGTAATGCTCTTTATCTCCTGTCTTGCACCCGACAGGCTTTGCTTTTTTTCCTCGCTTTTTGTTTTTGATAATATGTCCAATAATCGATTGTCCAAATGCATTAATGGTGTGCGAATTTCATGCGCCACATGTTCAGAAATATGGCGGTGGGTTTTGACCATATTGGCCAATCTGGCAAGATTGCGCCCGCTATGCCGGGCCAGCTCGCCAATTTCATCCCGTCCATCATCCAAAATCATATCCTCTGGATATTTGCCCAATTCAAAATTTTCAAACCCGTCATTTATCCGCCCCACACGCCGCGACAGGCGCAGCGCCGCCTGCCATGAAATAAGCGCAACCAAAATGATAATCACCCCGCCAGCAGTTAAGAAAATCCAGCTCAGACGGTTTAATATATTGCTGTCCGCTTCATATTCGCGTGCGACCAAAATTTGCAAATCGCGGTCCAATAATGTGGCCCGTGCATAAACCGGCACATTGCCATTGACGGTGGCATATCCCTGTTCAGAAAGATGCGCCGATAAATTGGGCCATTCATCCACATCACCCAATATTTTTTTGCCGCTGCGATCGGCCAATAAATAATGCGCGCGGCGCCCCTCCAAACTGACCAATGCTTGACGATCGGAAAGCCGTTTAATCAATTCATCCCGCCCGCTGGTCACATATATATCGGCCAATCCGGCGATATCGGTATCTATGGCAGAGGCAAGCGACCTTTTGCTGGCATCGCTGCTAAGTTGGTAGCTGATAAAATATAAAGCCAACACACCGATAAGGCTTAATAATATCGCCGATAGGGTCAGCTTTCTAAATATCGAAATGGTTGATTTTTTATCGTTCATAAATGGGTCAATTTGCATCATAATATGCTTTTATAATCTGGGCCGCCATTATGGGCAGCATAGGTGATTGCCGCCATGTTAAGACCCCGTGGTCAGGCGATATCCCGACCCCCAAATTGTTTCCAAGGCGGGGCGGGAAAACCCATCCTCCAATTTTCGGCGAAGCCGCCCAATATTTACATCGACAACATTGGTTTGCGGGTCAAAATTCATGTTCCACACATCGCGCAATAACATATCCCGTGTGACCATTTCCCCTGCATTTTCCATAAAATATTTGAACAGTTCAAACTCCTTGGGGCTAAGCGCGATATGAACATTGTCGCGAAATGCCGTTCGCGCCTTTATATGACATTCAAACGCGCCATAGATAATAATCGCGCTATGGCTGCGATTGGTTGAACGGCGAACCAATGCCTTAATTCGTGCCAATAATTCCTGTGGTTCATATGGCTTGGCCAGATAATCATCGACCCCTGCCTCTAATCCTTCTATCCTATTTTCGCTGCGCGCCAAAGCGGACAACATCAACACCGGCACATCAACCCCCGCCTCGCGCAGGCGCTTAATCACGCTTAACCCGTCCATATCCGGCAACATGCGGTCCAAAATAATTACATCAAATTCTTGCGATGCCGCGCGGCTTAACCCCGATGTCCCATTATTTTCCCACACCACATTCTCACCAAATGATGCAGCAAGGTTCATGACGGCACTTGCGGCCTTTTCATCATCTTCGACATATAAAATATTCATATTTCGCCGCCCATTTAATTTATATATTATGTATAGTTTATTTATATTATTTTACAAATAGCTTGCCGATATGCGCCATCTTATATTGGCTGATAGCGGAAAAAAGGGGCATGGCCACATTTGTAACCATGCCCACAATTTACCGCCGGATGCAGTGGGTCGCTACTGCATATCCTCAACGGAAACCCATCCTTTTGTCCCATAGCTGTCGGTTACCTCAATAAATAATCCCTGCCGATTGCCCGTGGGAATTAAATCTGTCCCTGCGCGTAATGACCGCACCACTGCGGATGTTTTATCGGCGCTGGCATATAATTTTGTGTCCACTGCCACATTTGCAGATGCAGCAGGGGTGGCGGCGGCATTATTTGCCGGATTTACCGTCAATCCTGCGCCCTGTGCCACCACATTGTTAAAGGCGATAATAAATGCCTCGGTCAACATTTTGCCATCCTTTGATGCGGCATATCCGCTGGATTGCGCGCCCCCATTCCATCCATCATTTCCATTTAATGATATGGTGGATTTTTTTACCGACCCGCTGCCCGCCACCATGGTTTGTCCGGTTGCGGGACTTATCATCCTTATGCCTGCGGCCACGGTTTTCTTTTTCCCACCCAATCCGCCAAATGCGCCAAATATGGCGCCGCCAATGGGCACTTTGGATAAAATAGACCCCGCCGCACCGGACCGAACCAGCCCCTCGGTAACCGCCGATTTGGCCAGATTAACCCCCTGATCAACTTCTTCCTTATCACCGGCAATAACATTCATTAAAAAATCCGCCGGAACGCCGCTTGCCGGATTATGCACGGTAAAACATCCCGATTCATTGGCCAAAGCGACCAATAATTCACGTGGGCTGCCCAATCCAAATTTGGTCCACCCCTGTGTGTCGCCATCCACCACAGCAACCGTGCCAAAACTTGCATCGCATTTGGATAGGATAATCGGATCATCCTTTGCGGCATGGGCCGATGTTGTGGTGAATAATGATGTTGCGGTGAATAATAATGCCGCACTGCCCAGCATGATTATTTTACGATATTGGTTCATGGCTTCCTCCTCCTTGATTAAGGATGAAGATAATCCCTGCCGCCTATTGCGCCATGTAACAACGCCGTTAGCATGATGACAAATATTGTTAGTTTTTCCTATTCATCGCCATCATCCAAATATTCATCGCCATATATATCATCAAAAAATGCCAAATGGCCGCTGGAAAATAAATCATGGCATATTGCCATTATCGCGTCATTTTTGGCATAAACATGGTCCAAAATGAAATTATCATTGGCGCAAATATGCTTTGCAAAATGGGCGGTTTCACCACTGCATTGATATGCATGTCCATTGACAAATAATGTCACATTTTCGGCATTATCCGCCGCGTGGATGAACAAAAAACGGCTGGCCGCATTGCGGCATATTTTTTCGCCCTGTTCAATATATGCCTTTATCTCGTCCAAATTCATGGGATGTTCGGGCCGCCAATCCATATCGGCATATTTGGCGGCGCTTAAATATTCACCCAACCATGTGGCAAAGGCGGCGCTGTCATTTAATTTTTGCTGCACCAAATGATGCAGCGCCTGTATCGCCACTGGGGTGATTTCGCCGGCATTTTCCTGACGCAATAATTGCGGGTCGCAATATCGCTCATCATCTGTCAATTGCCCCAAAATATCATCGGACCAATTGCCAATTAACTCACCAGTGGAAGGCGCGCGAAAACCAATGGAATATGTCATGCAATTATCACCAATGGCCACCCCATTATGCGCAACGCCCGGCGGCACATATAATATATCACCCGCATCCAAAACCCATTCATCGGTGACATGAAAATCGGCCAATAAACGCAAATGTTCATGCGGCAATAAGGGCGTTTTTTCATCACATGCCTGCCCCACTTGCCATTTGCGGCGGCCCAATCCTTGAATTAAAAAAACATCATATTGGTCATAATGCGCCCCAACCCCGCCGCCATCGGCCGCAATGCTGACCATTATATCATCAATCCGCCAATCAGGAATAAAACGAAATGGCCGAATTAAGGCGGCAACATCGGGAACATGATGGTCAACCGCCTGAACCAATAAAGTCCATGATTTTTGCCCCAATAATGAAAATCGCGCCTCCTCTATCGGGCCATTTTCAACATATATGCCATTATTTTCATGCACGATAAGACGTGATTCCACCTCTGCCTCACATGCCAAACCAGCCAATTCGTCTGGCGCAAGGGGGTTTTGCCATGCCGTCCACGGATTTTTAATCAAACATGGCTTTTTCTGCCAATAATAGCGGAGAAAGGAATCAATATCAAAATTTTCTAACTGCATCGGCAATGCTTAGCATTTAATGCCCCAATTCGACGATATTATTTTATGTATTTATTTATCAATCGCAGCGCGAATAATATTGCCCCGCGCCCCGCGCCCTGTCACAAGGCAGTCATGTCCAATCATAACGCCCCGCAAATCATCCTGTTCAACAAACCTTTTGGTGTGCTTTCCCAATTTACCGACAAGGGGACAGAGGGGTCGTCGCGCCCAACATTGTCGCAATATATAAACATTCCCGGCGTCTATCCCGCTGGACGGTTGGATATGGATAGCGAGGGTTTATTATTATTGACCAATGATGGCCGCCTGCAATCACATATTGCCGAACCAAAATATAAAATGCCCAAAATTTATTTGGCGCAAGTGGAAGGACATATTGCCGATGCCGAAATGAACATATTGCGGCGCGGCGTGATGTTAAAAGATGGAATGACCAAGGCGGCAAAGGCCGAACGTATCGACCCGCCGATTTTATGGCCGCGTAACCCGCCCATTCGGGTGCGGCAATCCATTCCCGATTGCTGGATAAAATTAACGATTACCGAAGGTCGCAACCGACAGGTTCGGCGCATGACGGCGGCAGTGGGCCATCCCACATTGCGGTTGGTGCGATGGGCCATTGGGGATTGGACATTGGATAATATTGAACCGGGCACCTGGAAACAGGCTTAAATCCGCAATAGCTATATTGCTTTTTATCGCGATATATCCCCTCATATCCCCTTAAATAGCGCCCTTTCACCCATATATTTTGGCGATAATTTCGGATTTCAAAATCACCGATTTTGCCTGTTCCAAATGCAATAATTCAGTCATTTTGCCATTTACCTTTATCACACCCTGCCCTTTATTTTCGGGATCGGCAAAGGCATTTATAATCGCCTGTGCCTGTTTAATTTCATCTTCTTGTGGGCCAAAAATATCATTACATATTTCCAACTGCGATGGGTGGATGGCGGTTTTCCCATCAAAACCATATATCCGCCCCTGATGACATTCGGCGCGCAACCCATCAACATCGGCAATATCATTATACACACCGTCAATAATGTTCAGCCCATAGGCGCGGGCCGCCATCACGCTTTGCTGTAATGCGCCCTTAAACGCCGAACGTTTCGGGTTTGTGAGTGCGCGCATTTCCTTGGCTAGATCATTTATCCCCATCACAAATCCATAAAGACTGCTATTGGTCGCACATGCCGCAATTTGCCCAATATTTAACAATGCCATGGGCATTTCAATCATCGCCCAAATGCCTATATTGGCGGACGAATTGGCCGATTTTAATGCCGCCGATAATAATTTCTGCGCCGCATAAATATCCTGTGCGCATGTCACCTTGGGCAATAAAATGGCATCGGCATTGGTGCGGGCCGCCGCCTCTATATCCGCTGCACCCCACGGGCTGCTTAAATCATTGACCCTAATCACCACTTCCTTTGGCGACAGGTTGCTTTGGCCCAGCATATGGACAATATTGGACCGTGCCTCCATCTTTGCATTGGGCAGGACGGCATCTTCCAAATCAAAAATCACCACATCGGCGGTAAGCCCGCCCACTTTTTCCATGGCGCGCATATTCGCGCCCGGTACATATAGGCATGAACGGCGCGGGCGATGTTGTTGGAGGTTTAAATTATCAAATTGCATATCGGGCATATTTTCATTTCTTTATAAGGGAATGGCGGTTGTATATTTAATCTGTTCCATGGCAAAGGATGAGCTAACATCCCCCATTTGGGCGCTGCGTATCATCTTGCGATATATTCTGTCATAATCGGCTATGTCGGCACAAATAATTTTTAATAAATAATCCACATCGCCGCTCATCCGGTAAAATTCGGTTACTTCGGGAATGTCACGGATGATGGAGGAAAAATTTTCCAACCATTTTTCCTCATGCTGGTTGGTGCGCACCGACACAAAAACCGTTACGCCCAATCCCACTTTTTCCCGATCGACCAGCGCGACACGCCCCGTAATTATGCCAGCATCCTCCATTTTTTTTACCCGTTTCCAGCAGGGGGTTTGCGACATGCCCACCATTTCGGCAAGCCGCGCCAGCGCAATATTGCTGTCCTGTTGAATCACATTTAAAATTTTACGGTCGGTGTCGTCTAAATTCATTTATTCCTACTTTGCATGGAAATGGAGAATAATATTCTCTTTATATCGTAAATTAGAAGAAATGAAACCATGTTTTTCCTATCTTATTTGATATAATCACTACATAGAAAAGGAAATTTAACCCATGAATATTTTTACCGATCACCCCCATAAAGTTGGCGAAAGCTATAGCGAGCATTTGGTTATGGCCGGCGGTTTTGGCTGGACAATGTTTTGGGGCGGCCTGGCATGTATGGTTCATGCAATATTGCCATTTTTATTCGAAAAAACAGGCAGCGATATCATCCGCAAATTACATATGCGCATGGTCACCAAACGCGCCGATTTGATTAAGGCGGATAAGGATTATGAACTTGAATGGGTTATTTAACCTCCAATTTCATCCCATATCCAAAATTTGAAAAAAAATATTGGTAAATAAAGCTATCTATTTTAGGTGATAGCCGATATGCGCGCTATTGTTCCTATTGACTTGAAGCTTTGGGAATAGCCCCATTGGTTGCTTGCAACCAGTGGGGTTTCTTATTTCTGGACTGCATTTTCTTTGCTGCCCTATATTTTGCGAATAAAATTTCCAATACGCGATATGGTTGCAAATAGGCGCAATGTTCCTATCTATGATAATATAATTGGCCGCTATATTGCCCGATTTTTAAGTAGATTAGTTAAAAAGGAACGCCCCATTCTTACATTATTGTCGCCCGCCAAAAAATTAAATTTCTCGCCGGTTGAACGGGCCATTGAAATAAGCCAGCCGCAATTACAATCCGACATGCGCGCCATTGCCGCGGTGGCAAAGCAACAATCGGCGGCGGATTTGAAAAAATTAATGCATATCAGCGATAAATTGGCCGAGTTAAACGAAGAACGTTTTAAGGTGTTTAACCTAGACGGCAAAGGCAATGATGTAAAACCTGCCGGATTGGTTTTTGACGGCGATGTATATTGGGGGCTGGACGCGAAAAGCATGAATGATGATGCTTTATCCTATGCCCAAAATCATTTGCGGATATTATCCGGCCTATATGGCATATTACGGCCCATGGATGTGATACAGGCATATCGATTGGAAATGGGCACAAAAATGGCCAATCCACGCGGCGCAAATTTATATGATTTTTGGGGTGATATTATTGCCAAAAATTTAAATGATGCATTGGCATCGCATGATGAACAGGTCATCGTCAATTTGGCATCCAATGAATATTTTAAGGCGGTGGACCAAAATTCATTAAAGGCACGGGTCATTGGCGCAAATTTCCTGAACATTAAGGATGGGGAGGCCCGCGCTTTAATGTATCATGTAAAATTTGCCCGCGGCCTGATGGCCCGTTGGATAATGGAAAACCGCGTTGACCGCGCCGATGGATTGAAAGATTTTAACGCAGAAGGTTATCGTATCGATGTCAAATTATCCACGCCCGATATGTTGGTATTTTCGCGCAAACAACCCCCTGTTAAAAAATCAAAATAGATAAATGAAAACATATTTTTTTCACTTTGAAAAATAGATATTTACGGGCGTAAAAAAACATTGTCCCGCCCATGTTGCAAATATGATTTTGGATGATAAAAGCGTTACGAATACTTAAATTTTTGGCATAATTTATAATTATGCTGCTTTTTATGGACAGAAAAAGGAATAATATGTCTCAACAAGTTGAAACTGCGCTTAACGAAAAATTTCGCAGCGCCCCCATTGTCCCATTGATTGAGGCAAGCGACCCAAATGTGGCGGTTAAAACCGTCAATGCCTTGCAAGAAGGTGGATTGGAAGTTGTTGAGGTTGTGCTGCGCACTGATGCGGCATTGGAATGCATGTCAGCGATTATCAAGGAAACATCCGGCGTCATTGTGGGTGCAGGCACGGTATTAAACCTTGACCATGCAAAATCAGTGACGGATCGCGGCGCGCAATTTATTGTATCGCCTGGTTTGGTGGATGAGGTTGCACAATATTGCATGCAAAATGATATGACATTTTTTGGCGGCACCATGACAGCGGGAGAGGTGCAACGCGCCTATGCGCTTGGCCTGCGCAGCGTAAAATTCTTCCCCGCCAAATTGGCCGGCGGCGTGCCAATGTTAAAGGCATTTAGCTCGGTTTTCCGTGACATGCGTTTCATGCCCACGGGCGGCGTATCTGCGGAAAATTTATCTGAATTTTTGGCTTTACCATCGGTCATTGCATGCGGCGGCAGCTGGTTAACCCCGCCATCGGCGATTGAGGCAGGAAATTATGCCGAAATCACCAAATTAGCACGCGAGGCAATCGATATCGCCCGCACTGTTCGTTAAATTTATTTTCGATAAATATATTAAAAATGTGAAAAAGGCTCTGTCATTTATGTGACAGAGCCTTGCAGTTAATCACCAATAGATGGGAGGGGGAGCATCAAATTTCGGTGATTATTTCTGCCTCAGAAAGCCGAGATTTTGGCAATGCGGCGTTAAAATCATCAGCCGCGCGATACCCCAAAGACACAACGACAAGGGAACGAAAACCTTTTTCTTTAAGGCCGAATTCTGCATCCAAAATGCCAAGGTCAACGCCCTCCATCGGGGTTGCATCAATGCCCAATGCCGCCACACCCAACATGAATTGACCAATGTTGAGATAGGTTTGCGCCTGTGTCCACGCGTCTAAATCGCCCGCATCCTTATGCATATTCACAAACATGGAACGTGCGCCATGCATTTGTTCGCGCAGCATTTGCGGGTCTGCAACAAAACGATTATCATCTTCTTCTATTTTCAAAATATGCTGTAAATATTCCTCATCAATTTCATTGCGGGCGGCAAATACCACCACATGTGATGCATCAACAATTTTGGCGCGGTTAAAAATATATACGCCGTCCGTTGATTTGGCGATGCGCTCTTTACCCTCTTGGGTGCTGGCCAAAATAAAATGCCATGGCTGTGCATTGGTGCTGGATGGGCTGAAGCGTAATAATTCTCTTATCACCTGAACATCCACGTCATTTATACGGCGCGTAACATCATATGATTTTGTGGTGTAACGTGATTTTGCCGTAGTGACTATATCGTTCGCATTAGGTTTTAAGGGGCTCATCATGTTCATTTTTGTCTCCTGTGACATAATCTTCATGCCAATAAATGGCTTGATGCCGATATATTTTGTCTAGGTCACAAGTAAAACCATGCTGTTTCCGCAAAGAGTTTTCGTTTTTTCAATATAATGATGGCCAATATATAATATGCGCCTATGCCCGCCATGGCGGATTTCGGCCTATTTTTTCGACCAGAAAATCAATCAACACCCTGACTTTTGCGGTTAATACATTTGTTTTGGGATATACCAGCCATAATGCGCTATCATCATCAATATGCCATTGCGGCAGAATATGCAGCAATTCGCCGCTTTTCAGCGCCGCCATCACATTCCATTCGGCATGTGTGGATATGCCCAACCCCGCAATGGCGGCAAAGCGCATGCTGGCCCCATCGTCCATAACCACCCGGCAATTGCCCTCATGATAGGTGAAATTGGCGCGCTGTCCTGTCTTACTAATCAATTTTCTTGTCCGCATGGATTGGAATGCAAGCAAGTCATGCCCGTCCAATTCATCAGGACTCTGCGGCATGCCGCGCCGCGCCACATAATCGGGCGATGCGCATAATATCCCTTTTATATCCGCCAATTTTCGGACCTTTAAGCTGCTATCATCCAACGCGCTATTGCGTAAGGCCAAATCAAAACTGCCCTCTAATAAATCAAATGGCGTATCGGACAGGCGCAGGTCCAACCGTAAACCAGGATGTCGGGCAAGAAATTCGGGCAAGATGGGCGCAAGATATAATTGGGCAAAGCTGCTAGTCGCAGCGAACCTTATCGTGCCCTCCACCTGCGCCTTGCCATGTCCCAAAGCCGCCAAGGCGGCATCACGCTGCGCCAATATTTCACGCGCAAATGGCAAAAACTCCTGCCCCTCAATGGAAATGGAAACCTTGCGTGTTGACCGGTGGAGAAGCTCTGCCCCCACTTCATGTTCCAATTTGGCAAGCCACGCACTGGCCACCGCCGGCGCAATCCCCAAATCGCGTCCGGCCGCGCTGATATTCAATTTATCAGCCGCCTTTACAAATAAGCGCAAACTATCCAAATCCATCGATTATGTCCCATTTGATTATTATGGGGATAGAAATTACCTATTTATATCCTTTTTACAATATATGATATGTTGGGGATTATCACCTATCCCACGCGATTGCCCTGTGCGTCTATCAATAATGTGCCATCTTCTTTTGCCATCGGGCCGGGCGGCAATTTGTTCAATAGGTCAAGCACTGCCTCACTTGGCCGGCACAGCCGCACGCCCTTGGGCGAGCTTACAATCGGGCGATTAACCAAAATTGGATGTTCGACCATCGCATCCAAAATTGCTTCGCTGCTAATATCAGGGGCAAGCAACCCCAATTCATCTGCGGGAGATTTTGTGGTTCGCAATGCACTATGCGGTGTTAAATTTGCAGCCGCAAATAAGGCAATCAGCTGCGGCTTTGTCCATCCTGTTTTCAGATATTCGATTATGATCGGTGTATCGCCTGATGCCGTTATCATGGCAAGTACATTGCGCGATGTGCCGCAATCTGGATTATGATGTATCACTATGCTCATATTATATCCTTCTCAACCGGGAACCAGTTTTTTGTCCTATTGGCAAAGGCAACCAGTGATAGCATCACCGGCACCTCAACCAACACGCCGACCACCGTTGCCAATGCCGCGCCCGAACCCAGCCCAAATAAGCTAATCGCGACAGCGACCGCCAATTCAAAGAAATTAGATGTTCCTATTAAGGCACAGGGCGCTGCAATGTTAAAGGGTATGCGCCATGCACGCGCCGCGCCATAGGCGATGAAGAAAATTGCATAGGATTGAATAATTAAAGGAACAGCAATAAGCGCGATGATAAGTGGGCGGTTAAAAATAACCTCACCCTGAAAGCCGAAAAGCAAAATCACCGTCATCAATAACCCAATGATTGAAAATGGTTGCACGCGGGCCTTGAATTTATTGACGGCTTCCTCTCCGCCATGGCGGACCAATTTGCGGCGGGTATAATATCCGGCCAATAATGGCAAAATGACATATAAAGCGACCGAGAATAATAATGTGTCCCATGGGATGACAATGGATGTCATATTTAACAATAATGCCACAATGGGGGCGAAGGCGAAAATCATGATAATATCATTCACGCTCACCTGCACCAATGTATAGGTTGCATCCCCCTTTGTTAGGTTTGACCAGATAAATACCATGGCAGTGCAAGGCGCAGCGCCCAGTAAAATGGCGCCGGCAACATATTGCTCTGCTTCACCAACAGGAATATAGTCCGCAAATATATAATGAAAGAAAAGCACCGCCAACGCCGCCATGGTAAATGGTTTTATCATCCAATTGACCAATATCGTGATGACCAACCCCTTGGGCCTTTCACCAACTTTGCGTATTGCACCAAAATCCACACCAACCATCATGGGAAATACCATCGCCCAAATTAACAAGGCCACTGGTAAATTAACCGATGCCACCTCTAAAGCAGCAAGCATGGCAAATATTTTAGGGAATAAATTTCCCAATATTAACCCCGCGCCAATGGCCAGCGCCACCCAAATAGAAAGCCATCTTTCAAAAACCCCTAAACCCGCCGGAGCACAAGACACATCATCATTCATCATTATTTCCAATCAAGAACAGGCAATTTCATCGATTACCGGTTGGCAAAGCTCCGCACGGCCGCCACAGCAATCTTCCATTAAAAATGCCAATAGGCCGCTAACCCCATCCATATCGGCATAATAACGAATTGTTCTGCCCTGTCGTTCATTTCGGATCAGGCCCGATTGCGTTAAAATAGACAGGTTGGTGGACATGGTATTTTGCCGAACATTTAATTGTTCTGAAATATCCCCTGCCAATAAACCATCGCCCCCCGCGCGGACCAGCAAGCGAAAAACGTCCAACCTTGTTGGCTGGCTTAACGCTGCAAAGGCGGTGAGTGCATCATTCTTATCCATATATCTAGATGTAAAGATATATTATATGGCGTCAACAAGAAATTTATAATCAGCCAAGCCCTTTTTATGAGGATTATACATAAAATCTATATTCTGAATAATAAAATACATCATTTATATATAAAATAAATTTAATATATTTGGGAATAAGAATGAAACACAAGCAGATATATGATGAAAGGCACAAATAATGACGATCATGTTGGAACAAGCCCGCAATATCATCCGTCCGACCAGAGAAGCAATGCTGCAAAGGGCGCCATCAGTCCATCATTTTTGGAACGAAAATAAAATGATGTTCAAAGAAGCATGGGCCGAGTGGGAAGATAATGACGGTCATGAGGGCATCATGTTGGACAGCACATTATACGCACCTGAAATGCGCCATGCGGTTGAACAAAGCTGGGAAGATCCGGCAAAGGAAATATCGGTCAAAGATCTGTGGCATGAGATATTCCCCAATGTGTATAAAGCCCAATTTTTTGACCCAAAGAAACTGCATATTTTGAGGAATTATCTGCAGCTTGCCGCCAATGCAGATATTCCTATCCGCCCACCCTATGGCATTGTCCTAAATCGAGGGGGTGCAATGCTGGACCCACGATCCGAGGGATATTTGGCAGCGCCTATATTTCAATCATTTTACCAACAGCTAATGGATTATTATATGCGGCCAATTTCCCGTTTATTATTTCCTGACATTTATGGATATGACAGCCAAACATTTGGTTTCTCCATACAATGGCAGGCGGGCAAAGATGTTGATTTACGCGCACATAGCGACGCCTCCAGCGTGACACTGAATATCAATCTAAACCTGCCGGGCGAGAAATATTCCGGATCGGCAGTGCGATTTATGGACCCCAAAAGCCGCAGAGTTGAAAGCCTGAGCTTTGAACCTGGTACAGCCTTAATCCATCATGGCAAAGTCCCCCATGCGTCCGAACCAATTACAGAGGGGGAACGCCATAATTTTGTGCTATGGCTATATGGTGAACATGGCCAAACGCCTTATCAACATGGCGAAGAATCTGACCGCGTCAGCGCACAGAAAAGATGGACATTACCCCAAATATCGCCCCAAAATTACGCCCCATTTTAAACTATTGGCCAGACTATATCGGCCACATCTCCATAAATATCTATAAAAAAGGATATAAAATGACAAAAACAATTTTGATAACAGGTGCAACCGACGGCATCGGTCTTGAAACCGCAAAAATGATAGCGCCGCTGGGGCATAATATTTTACTGCATGGACGCAATTCCGCTAGGCTGTCCGAGATTGCAAAAATAATCTCCTCCATAAATGGCGCGGGAAAGATAAAAACATATTGCGCCGATCTATCGGTCCTTGATGAGGTTAAAATACTTGCCCAAAAAGTAAAAAGCGATGTCACTATGCTTGACGTGCTGATAAACAATGCGGGACTATTCAATACGCCTAACCCGTTGACCCATGATGGATATGATGCTCGATTCATTGTCAATGTCGTCGCTCCTTATTTATTGACCACATCATTATTGCCCATTTTTAACACGGCCAGCCGTGTCATCAACCTGTCATCAGCCGCGCAGGCCCCCGTTAATATTGATGGCTTTTTAAACAAAGAAAATTTCTCGCACAGCGATGCCTATGCACAAAGTAAGCTTGCCCTGACCATGTGGTCAATTGAAATGGCAAAGGAGCTAGACACAAATGGTCCCATAATTATCGCTGTTAATCCCGCCTCCTTTTTGGGGAGCAAAATGGTACGTGAAGCCTATGGCCAAAGTGGACATGATTTAAAAATTGGTGCCGATATTCTGACCCGCGCGGCGCTAAGCGATGCTTTTGCCAATGCCTCTGGCCAATATTATGACAATGATCGCAAATCTTTTGCCTCACCGCATCCTGATGCGCTTCATTCATCAAAAAATAAACGCGTGATGGAGGCTATTGAAAGCCTAATCAAATAATTCACAGCCAATCCCTCCACCCCCATTTACAGTTGAATAAACATGTTAATTACAAGGAATTATCAATGAAATATGAAGGATTCACAACATTTAAAGTTGAACAAGATGAAGCGATTATGACGGTAACTTTTGATTTTGGTAGCGTCAATGTTCAAGGCCAGGAAATGCTGTCTGATTTGAATAGCTTGGCCATGCGATTGGAACGCGACCGAGAGACAAAAGTTGTCATTTTCCAATCTGCTAACCCCGAAATCTGGGTATGTCATTATGATACTGAACTATTAAAAGACATGTCGGACGAAGCTGTATCGCGAGAAGATGCACAACTTTTAGACCTTCAGCTTGTCTGCGAGCGCATTAGTAAAGTACCGCAAGCCACGATAGCCAAATTGGAAGGATTTGCCCGTGGCGGCGGGCATGAATTGGCCTTGGCCCTAGACATGCGATTTGCAGCGCGTGGCAAATATAAATTTATGCAGATGGAAGTTGGCATGGGAATTTTACCTTGCGGCGGCGGTGCTTCGCGTATGGCCCGCCAAACTGGCCTTGGTAAAGCGTTAGAAATCATCCTTAGCGCACAAGATTATGACGCCGATGATGCAGAACGATTGGGTACTATAAACAAAGCACTAAATCCTGATGAAATTGGCGAATATGTTAATAATTTAGCCAAACGCATTTCCCAATTTCCAGCTGAATCCATCAATGCCTGTAAACAAATGGTTTATGAAAGCATTGACCAGCCGATTAAAGAAGCATTGAAATCAGAGGCCTATTGGCTTTATCAAGCGACCAGCAAAACACCAGCATTAAAACGGTTTCAAATTGCCGATGAACAGGGCCTTGAACATGATATTGCAAACCAACGCAATTGGAGCAATTTGGTCATGGATGTTCAAAACATCAACTAAATTTATTTTTATATTACTGGCAAATGAAACTCGGCCCTTATCGAAGGGGCCGGGTTTTAAAACATGTCGCGGAAATGGATTTCCGTCATATATAAAATTTATAAATAATTTCGTATATTTACATCAAAACAGGTTTTTTTAATCATAAGTGCATAAGGTGCACAGAGATTTTACAGATGCTATGATAAAAGCCATAAACAAATATCAATTCATATAGCAACATGTGCAATTTAAAAATTTGAGGAGAAAGACCATTTAGTAATGGTGACCCCTACGGGAATCGAACCCGTGTTTCAGCCGTGAAAGGGCCGCGTCCTAACCGCTAGACGAAGGGGCCATCTAAATACCGAAGAAACGGTATTATGTGGTGAGACGCGCTAGTAAAAAGAAACAAAGCATTGGTCAAGCCTGTTCTTGCCAATATCGAAAAAATATTGCTCATATTATGATTTCAAGGCCATATTTGCCATTTTATCAGCCATAATTGGATATTATTTTCGTAATTGCAGGCCGGCAACTGCCGCAATTTGTGCCCGCGCGTAAATTTTGACCGATTAAATCCAAATTATTCCATTGGTGATTCACCACCCCATTGGTGATTTCTTTTTCACCAATATTGTAACAAACACAAATAATTGCGCCCTTATCGGGCCCTTTTACCCGTGGTCGGGCGGCCAATATTTCCATCGAATCGGCAAGATCATCATTTTCAAGCTGTTCAGCAATCCACACACGCGGCGGCAGAAAGCCGCAGGATGAGATAAATATAGCCGATTGTAATCGCCCTGCCTCGTCAATGATCGCCACACGCCGCGACCCATTATGATGATCCACCGCCTCGATCCGGTTTTCTTGTGGCATGATTTGGTCGATATTTATCGGCGCATCAGAGGATATTTCAGTAAGCCAACCACCCTTTATCCGCGATGAAATGGCATAGATGAACGTGCCCATATCTGGTTTTTCACGGCTGATTAAAAATGCCTGCCATGTACGATTTATTTTTTCGATTTTGGCAGGGCTGTTTTTATATGCGGGTTGATGCGATAATGGATCAAATAATTGCGCGGGCAGCATATTGGCCAATCCCCCCTTGCCCATTTGCTCTGTCCAATGCATGGGCACAAAAATATCGCCCTTTCGCTGGGCGTCATTAACCTGCACCTTAAATATAGCAGCCCCTGATTCAGTGCTTATCCTTGCCAAATCGCCATCAGACAGGCGATATTTTTTTGCATCATCACCATGGATTTCCACCAATGGTTCGGCGCGGTGCCGCGACAGAGTGGGGCTTAACCCCGTTCGGGTCATGCTGTGCCATTGATCGCGGTATCGCCCCGTATTTAAAGATAAGGGATAATCGGGATTGGCGGCGACGGACGCGGCGATATCGATATTTATTAACCGTGCCTTGCCATCTTTATGCGTATATTTTCCATCGGCAAAGGGGGATGCGCCGCCCCATTTGGTGGGGTGCCAATTTTCATATTCAATATCGCTTATGCCAGCCCATTGGCCAAGGTTTAATTTGCGTTTTCCATCATTGCGAAATGCGGTTTGCGCGGCATATTCGCGGAAAATTTGCGCGGCATTATCATATGAGAACGCCCCCTCATGACCCAATGCTATGCCAAGCTGGGCCATGGCCCACCAATCGGCCTTTGCCTGACCTGGAGGCGGAAATAGGGCGCGTTGGCGGCTCATCACCCGCTCTGAATTGGTGACCATGCCGGCCTTTTCCCCCCATGCAAGGGCGGGCAATTTCACATGGGCATATTGGGCGGTGTCAGTATGTTCAATACAATCACTGACCACCAAAAATTCACATTTTGCCAGCGCCTCCCGCACAAAAGAAGAATCTGGCATCGACATGGCGGGATTTGTGCCCATGACCCATAAAGCCTTTATCCGTCCATCATGCACCGCGCGGAACATATCCACCGCCTTTAACCCCGGCGCGGTTGCAATGGTCGGGCTTTGCCAAAAATCCTGCGCGTCTTTACATTCCTCTGGCGAAAATCCCATATGCACCGCCAATGTGGAGGCAAGGCCGCCTACTTCGCGCCCGCCCATGGCATTTGGCTGTCCGGTCATGCTGAACGGGCCCATGCCTGCCTGACCTATTCGGCCCATGGCAAGGTGCAGGTTGATAATGGCATTGCCCTTATCCACGCCGATTTTTGACTGGTTAATCCCCATGGAAAATAATGTCACCATTTTGGGATATTGCGCGACCATATCGGTCAATTTGGCAAAATCATCGGGGTCAATGTCGCAAGCGGAAATATCTCCATCCAAATTGTCCCAAAACCCATCGGGTGTGTTCACATTATTATCAAGATATTCGTTATTTATTATGCCGCGCTGCTGCATTTGATATAATAAAGCACCAAATAATGCCGCATCACCATCGGCGCATATGGGAATATGTAAATCAGCACAATCTGCCGTTTCGGTTCTACGCGGGTCAATAACCACCAATTTTGCGCCATTTTTCGCGCGGGCTGCCTCTATCCTTTGCCAGATAACCGGATGACACCATGCGGTATTTGACCCCACCAATATTATCAGCTCCGCCGCTTCCAAATCATCATAGCTGACGGGGACGACATCTTCACCAAAGGCACGATTATGTGCGACAACTGCACTTGCCATGCATAAACGGCTATTGGTATCAATATTGGATGAGCCGATAAACCCCTTCATCAATTTATTGGCGAGATAATAATCCTCAATCAAAATTTGACCAGACACATAAAATGCCACACTATCCGGCCCATATTTTTCAATTGCTTGGCCGAATTTTTCACCCATTAAGCAAAGGGCCGCATCCCAGCCTATGTCCTGCCAATCATCCTGCTTATCAAAATTGTTCTGCCCATTATTTTGGCGTAATTTAGGGTGAAGCAAACGGCCATCCATGCCGACCGTTTCGCCCACATGTGTCCCCTTGGAACATAGGCGGCCAAAATTTGCAGGATGAGCGTCGTCCCCCTTTATTTCAACCTTGCGATCGCCAGTAATGACGGCATTTATGCCGCATCCAACCCCGCAATAGGGACAGGTGGTTTTAATATTGCTCATTATTCGCTTGGTTCAGTATCGCCGTTTAACAGGATAAAAATTTTATCCTCCACTATTTTGGTTTTAATTGTCGGGGTGCATCCCTTATCCTCGCCAAGGACAAGTCCCGTTTCCAAACTAATCCGCCAATTATGCAATGGGCAAGTCACCACATGGCCATGGACAATCCCTTGGCTTAACGGCCCTTGTTTATGCGGACATGTGTTTTCAAGTGCAAAAATACGGTCATCCAATGTCCGAAACACGCCAATATCATTGCCGCTTTTACGGGCGATTGTACGTGCACCTTGTCGCGGAATGTCGGACAAAGTGCCAATTTCAATCCAATTTTCTGTGTCAATCATCATATCAATCCAATTCGGCCAATAATGGGGCGTGCAAATGGGCATCCTCGCCCTTTGCGCGTTTTTCCCACGGGTCATGTTGGGCAAAATTTTGGCTATAGTAAAAACGCTGTGCCAAATCTGCGCGGTAATTTTCATCATCGACAATCACCGATTTGATGAAATCTAACCCGACACGTTCCACCCATGGGGCGGTGCGTTCCAAATAATATGCATCTTCGCGGTAAAATTGCACAAAGGCGGCAGCATATTCCAATGCCTCTTTTTCCGTGGTGACTTTGCAAAGCAAATCGGTGCCGCGCAAATGAATGCCGCCATTGCCACCAATATGCAGTTCATATCCGCTATCCACACATATAACGCCAAAATCCTTTATCGTCGCCTCGGCACAATTGCGCGGGCAACCCGACACCGCCATTTTGAATTTATGCGGCATCCAACTGGCCCAGCTTAACCGTTCCAATTTTATGCCAAGACCCGTGCTGTCCTGCGTTCCAAATCGGCACCATTCGCTGCCCACACATGTTTTAACCGTGCGCAGGCTTTTGCCATATGCATGGCCAGACACCATGCCTGCGGCGTTTAAATCCGCCCAAATGGATGGCAAATCTTCTTTTTTAATACCAAAAATATCCAATCTTTGGCCGCCCGTCACCTTTACCATACCGGCATTATATTTTTCCGCCGCATCGGCAATGGCGCGTAATTCCTTTGGATTGGTTACCCCGCCCCACATGCGCGGCACGACCGAATATGTGCCATCTTTTTGAATATTGGCGTGCAAACGTTCGTTCACAAAACGTGATTGCTGGTCATCCACATATTTGCCGGGCAAGGCGCAAAGCAGATAATAATTTAATGCGGGGCGACATGATGAACAACCATCGGGCGTGCTCCAATGTAATTCCTGCATCACATGGGGGATGTTTTGCAAATTTTTGTCCAAAATTAATTTGCGTACTTCACCATGGGTGAAGCTGGTGCATTTACACATGGGTTTTTGCACGCGCGACCCGTCAAACTCATCGCCCAATGTTATGGCAAGCAGGCTTTCCACCAAATTGGTGCATTGCCCGCAACTGGCCGAAGCCTTGCATGTGGCGCGCACCGCATCCAAATCATGCGATCCGGCATTGATGCATGAAACAACCTGCCCCTTTGAAACGCCGTTACAGCCGCAAATTTCCGCATCATCGGAAAGCGCCGCAACGGCGGCATTAGGGTCCGTTTGCGCCCCTCCAGACGCAAAGGCTTGGCCAAAAATTAAGGCTTCCCTTATCTCGCTAATATCTTCTTCTTTTTTTAACAGATCAAAATACCAGCTGCCATCGGCGGTATCGCCATATAATACCGCGCCGATTATTTTATTATCCTGCACGATAACACGTTTATATATCCCCCGCGCGGCATCGCGCATGACAATATCTTCGCATCCATCACCACCGGAAAAATCACCTGCGCTAAATAAATTTATGCCCGATACTTTTAATTTGGTTGATGTAACCGAACCTTGATAACCAGATGATGTTTCTTCACCCGCCAAAGGCGCGGCATTGGCTGCCAAAATCCGGCACATATCCCATAATGGCGCGACAAGGCCATAGCATATGCCCCTATGCTGTACACATTCGCCCACCGCCCAAATGGCGGGGTCGCTGGTCACCATATGATCATTGACAATGATGCCGCGTTCAACCTCTATTCCCGCTTCATGGGCCAGTTTGACATTGGGACGTATCCCCACGGCCATGACCACAATGTCGGCGGCGATGACCGTCCCATCGGACAGCTGCACCGCCTCTACCTTGCCATCACCGCCATCCAAAATGCTGGCAGTATTGGCCTCTGTCAAAATGCTTTGCCCACGGCTTTCCAATTCGCTTTTAAGCAGGAAACCGGCGGCTTCATCCAATTGGCGTTCCATCAAAGTCGGCATTAAATGAATAACGGTCACATCCATGCCGCGCAGGTTCAGGCCATGTGCAGCCTCCAACCCCAATAATCCGCCGCCAATGACCACGGCCTTACCGCCCCCACTTTTCGCACCCTTTTCGGCCGCCGCCAACATTTTATCAACATCGTCCAGGTCACGAAATGTCACCACCCCATCCAAATCATGGCCAGGAACAGGGATGATGAAGGGGTCGGACCCTGTGGCAATTAACAATCGATCATATGGGGTGACAAGACCCGATGCGCTGACCAAATTTTTGGCCTCTCGGTCAATTTTGACAATGGCATCACCGCTGATTAAATTTATGCCATTATCCTCATACCATGCCAAATCATTGATAATAATATCTTCAAATTTCTTATCCCCCGCCAAAACAGGGGATAACATGATACGGTCATAATTAACACGTGGCTCTGCACCAAAAATGGTAATGCTGAAACGGTTGGCGTCCCTTTTTAAAATTTCTTCAACCGCGCGGCACCCCGCCATGCCATTGCCAATAACGACAAGGCGTTCCTTGCCCGTAATATTAACCGAATTCGGAATCATGACCATATTATTTCCTTTGATAAAATGTGGTGGGCAATCATGATTAAATTGCCACGCCTTGAATGGCTGCGCCCCATGTGGTGCGCCATTTTTTCTTAATGCTGGTAAGTCCTACCAAAGCGATAAGGGCAATGGCCGCAAAAATCACAAAACCATATTGCGGGCTGCCCATATATTGTTTGGCAATGCCAAGCGATGATGCCAGATAAAATCCGCCAATGCCGCCGCCAAATCCGACAAGGCCGGTCATCACGCCAATTTCATTGCGGAAACGTTGTGGGACAAGTTGGAAAACCGCGCCATTGCCCATGCCCAATGCGGCCATTACAGTGAAAAATAATGCAAATGCGACAATGAAATTGCTTGGCCCTGTGCTGATGATAAGCAATAAAATCGCGCTTAACGCATAAACATAGCTTAATGTTTTAATGCCGCCAACACGGTCGGCAAAGGCGCCGCCAATCGGGCGAACCAATGAACCGGCAAACACACATGCCGCAGTGCAATATCCCGCCTGAACCGGGGTAATGCCAAATTGATCGGTAAACCAGATGCTAAGGCTTGCCGCCAAGCCAACAAAGCCGCCAAATGTAACCCCGTAAAATAGGATGAACCACCATGCATCGCCCTCTTTCAACACATTTGCATATTCAGAAAATGATTTTGGCGCGGGTTGATTTGGGCTATCTTTTGCAAAGATTAAATAGACTACAAACGCAATGGCGAGCGGAATACAGGCAAGGCCCAGCACCGCATTCCAACCAAATAATTTGGCCAAAATTGGCGCGAACAGGGCGGCAAATACGGTGCCGCTATTGCCCATGCCCGCAATACCCATTGCTTTGCCCTGATGCTCTGGCGGATACCAGCGGCTGGCCAGTGGCAGCGCAACGGCAAATGATGCGCCCGCAAAGCCCAAAATAACGCCCAGCGCCAATGTTCCATTAAAGCTATCTACACCGTTTAGATATGCCGTCATCAATCCGGCAATAACGATAATTTGCCCAATTGCGCCGGTTGCTTTTGGCCCGATACGGTCGACCAACACCCCGTTGACCAAACGTAAAATCGCGCCCGCCAATGTTGGCACAGCAACCATCAATCCCTTTTCAACATCAGATAGTGCCAAATCCTTGGCAATAATTGGTGCCAATGGGCCAAGCAACACCCACACCATGAAGGCAATGTCAAAATATAAAAAAGCAGCGAATAATGTCGGTTTATGACCAACCTGCCAAAATGAGGATCCAGACATAGCATTTTTCCTTTCAATGAAGATTATTACTTGACGAAACTTGAAAAATTTTTTCCCATCGCGCGTATACGCACGAGGCAAAGGAAATTTTTTGATGCAAAAGGGTGAACTGCAATTGGCCATTGGATGCGCCTCTGAACAGGGGCGCAGAGCCGATAATCAGGACTTTGCCGGTTGTTATTTGGGCAGCCCACGTGAACGAATAAGCCATGGCATGATAGCCGCATTGGCCGATGGCGTTGGCGGCGCAAAGGCAGGCCGAATGGCGGCCGAATTGTGCGCCCGCTCCCTTATCGACGGATTTTACAGCCAACCCGAAACCATCGGTGTTGCCATGGCGGCGCAAAATATTTTGGCCCCCTATAATCGTTGGCTGCACAGCATGGGCAAAACCCCCGAAATGGCGCATGCGGCCACCACTTTTACCAGTTTTATTTTGAAGGGACGCAAGGCCCATGCCCTGCATGTGGGGGACAGCCGCGCATGGCATTTTCGGGGTGGTAATTTGGTGCAATTGACCCATGATCACTGCCTGCCCCATCCCGACCAACAACATATTTTGTTTCGCGCCATTGGTATTGAGGAAAGGCTGAGATTGGACCATCATGACATTGCTTTGATGGAACATGACCGTTTGTTGTTGACCAGTGATGGGGTTCATGGCGCATTGACCGACAAACAAATTTCCAAATATTTGGCCAGCCGAGGCGCGGCGCAAAATGATGCCGAAAAATTGGTCGAAGCCGCCATAGAGGCGGGTAGTCAGGATAATTGCAGCGCCATCATTATCGATATTATCGCCCTGCCCAATGTCAACCATGATAGTATTGCAGGAGATATTGCCAAATTGCCCATTTTGCCCCCGCCAAATGAAGGGGAAAGTGTCGATGGATTTTTGTTGGAAAAAATGTTGAGTGATGGCCGATATACCCGTTTGTTCCGCGCGACGGACAACCAAAATGGACAGGAAATTGTCCTGAAATTTCCCAAACCTGCTTTGCTGAGCGAACATGGTGCGCGAATTTCCTTTGCACGCGAAATTTTGGTCGCCAGCCATGTCAACAGCCCCTTTGTTGGCGGCGCGATTATGCTGGACCCGCACCGTCAAAGCAGGCTTTACGGCGCACAACCATTTTATGATGGAATGACGCTGGAGGAACGGTTGAAACGTCCCATTTCCCTTGAAAATTCCCTTGATATTGCCATAAAATTGACCCGCGCGGTTGCCGCATTGCATCGGTTGGATATTATCCACCGCGACATAAAACCGGAAAATGTCATTTTGACCCAGGATGGTGGGTTGAAATTGATTGATTTGGGGGTGGCCCGCCTGCCCAAAATGGAGGAGTTTATCGGCAATGAAATACCCGGAACGCCCACTTATTTGGCGCCCGAAATGTATGCCGGAAATGCGGGCGATGCCGCCACTGACCAATTCGCTTTGGGTGTCACCTTGTGGCAATTGTTCGTCGGACGCGAACCCTTTGGAAAAAAAGAGGCATTTTCCCGCCCGCAATTTGTAAAGCCTGAACCAGCCAGCCGATATAGGCCGGATGTGCCGGCATGGTTGGACGCGGCGTTGATGCAATCTATTGCCATTTCGCCCAAGGACCGATTTGACGATATTGTCGATTTGCTGCGCGCATTGGAAGGCGGCGCGGCGGTGGCCCGTATTCGGTTGGAGCCGGTGCCGTTGATTGAACGCAACCCGATTTTGCTGTGGCAAATTTTGTGCCTGATGCTGTTTATCGCGTTGATATGCTCTCTTATCCTGCGATAATTTTGCTCCAAAAGATGGCAATGAAAATGGCAAAGGAAAAGGCGTATGATACTGCATCATACCCCCTCTATCCTGCTATTTTCATTTAATATATTCATCATCATATGATGACCATTCCCTTTGGGCATTATGTTATTTTACTCGAATCGGGAATAGCATTGCCTAAAATAAAGGCAATATTTTTTTTACAACTTCTTATGATTAAAATTTAGGCAATTGACTATTTTTTCTGCAGTGAATTGAACGAATAATAATCAGCCTATTTTACAGGCAATCTTCCATATAAATAATTGATAATTATATATATTTAGTGATATTTTATTCTATTGTCATTAAATGCCACATAGTTTTTTGTGGTGAAATATTCTGTCAATTTTTGGGGTAAAAATAATCAAAAAAAATAGCGATATAGTCAAAATTGAAACTATTTAATCAGCTTGGCCGCCCTTTATTCCCCATAATGACCCGATTATATATCATACCAAATTTTATATCCGCGCCATAAAAGCTGTATTGAAACAAAGGCGAGCAAAATGGCAGTCAATAATCTTATCATTTTTTCTGGGAGATATTTATTGGTGAATATTGACCCTGCTTGCCCACCAATGAACACCGCAATTAACAATGTCCAATAAACCGACAATTCGGACAATAAACCCGCATGGGTTATTTTTATCATTTGCCCCGCCAAACCGGAAATGGAATTAACACATATAAACAGGGCGCAGGCGGCGGCAATTTGATGGGCATTGCCCCAACGCCAATAATATAAAATGGGGGCCAAAAATATCCCCCCACCAATGGCAGTAATGCCCGCGACAAGTCCCAAAAATCCGCCAACGGCAATGCTGCCCCATATATTCACCGACGGTGGCAATGGGTCATTCAACTTTGGCAATTTTAATCCATTTATAGGGGTTAAGGGATATAATATGAATAAGGAAGATGCGAACAAAGCCGCCGATAATGCAAGGGTGAAGAAAATCTCTGGCACATATAGCATACCCCCCAACATCGCCATGGGGATGGAAGATATAATGAGGGGCAAAATTTGCCGCCACTTCACATGGCCCGCGCGTGCAAAATGAAAAGTGCCGCCCGTCACCACCAAAATATTACATGCCAATGCAATGGCGGGATAGATACGGTAATCTGCGCCGCTTAACGCCAATAACGCATTATAGCTTGAACCCCCGCCAAATCCGATACTGGCGTAAAATAATGCGATAAGCATGAATGCAGGAAATAACCAAAATGCCATTATTATCCCAGCATTTTTTTTGCCATCATCATGGCCTGCACCGCATTGAAATCTTCCATATTATTGATATTTGTAAAATTATTTTCATCATCAAAATATATTTTCTGGGCCGAAACCGCCGTGCAAATTTCGTGCAATGCAATCCCCCTTGGCGCGTCCATATCGGCCATATCGGCCATATAATTGATGATGTGATCGACATGCCATTTGGCAAAGGTTGGGTGCAGGCCATTTTGCGTTTGCACCACGGCATTGCCGCCGCCGCATGATAATTTTTCCAAAATATTATTGGGAAATAAGGGCGCATCAACGGGGATGGTGTAAAAACATTCCGCATCCCCATGGGTTAAACGAACATATTTGGCGAGCGAGAAAATGCCCGCCGCAGGTCCTTTTACCATCGGTGCATCATCGCATATCAACGGCAGGTTTAATCCATAATCATGCGGCGCGGATAAAATGACAATATCGGCCTGTTTGGCAATTTTTTGTGCCATATGGTCAATTAAACGGCGGCCATTTAATAACAGCTCAGCCTTGTCCACTTCGCCCATTCGCACCGATTTCCCGCCGGCCAATATCGCGGCGATAATTGGTTTTTTGTTCATAATGCCTCCCCAAATAGCGGATATATTTCGGCCAAATCCCCCTTGTTCAATGCAGGGGCATTGGCGATGCGCCTTATTAAATGATGATGCGTGGCAAAGGGGGATAGCAGGCTGCTATCTTGATTATCCGCAGGCTGTATATATCGTTGATTATTTGGCCCATATATGATTTTCGCCCGCATATAATTTTCACGCGGGCCATTTGCCTCTATGGATGTAGCCAAAGGTAATTGCATCGACAAATCGGTAAATTTTTCGCCATAATATGCCTTGATAAGCGGTTGAATAAACAATGCAGCCATTACCAAAGCCGATGCCGGATTACCAGGCAGGCCGAGCACATGTCGGCCATGCATAGCGCCAAACCATGTCGGCTTTCCGGGCTTTACCGCAATCTTTGAGAAAATAATCCGCCCACCATTTTCCGCAAATGCGGATTTTACATAATCATAATCCCCCACCGATGCCCCGCCAATGGGAATGATGATATCGGCATGAACATCATTGCCACATGCATGGGCAAATAAATCGCTTATCGCCTGAGGATTATCGGGCGCACAGCCCAAATTTATCGCCTCCCCACCCCAATGTTCAATGAATGCCGCAATGCTATAGGGGTTGGAATTGATTATCTCCCCCTGTTTCAATGTCGCGCCAGGTTCTTTTAACTCATCCCCATTGGTAAAAAATGCCAGCCTTGGCCTGCATAGACATTTTATTTCGGCTATATTCGCAGCTGCCAAAATGGACAAATGTGGGGCCAATATCCTTGTCCCCTTTGGCAAAATCATGTCACCTTCATTAAAATCAATACCTGATTTGCGGATATTGCGGGCGGTGGGTTGAACATTTTTGACAATGATATTATCACCTTGACGTTCCACATCTTCTTGAATGATAATATGATTTGCGCCATCGGGTACGCTGCTTCCGGTGAAAATCCGCACCGCCTGTCCGCGCCTTACCTTAATATCAATCGGGTTGCCTGCTGCGGCCTCGCCAATAATGGTCAGCTTTGCGCCCAACGCCATATCGTCAAAATTTACCGCATATCCATCCATTGCCGATGCATTAAATGGGGGCTGTGTTATATTGGCCAATATATCATCCGCCGCGACACGGCCCAAAATCTGGTGCAGGGGCAATGTTTCGCTGCGCCATGATATATTTTGCGCGGCCGCAATAATTATCTGCCTTGCTTCATCAACGCAAATCATATTGCCTCAATTTCATCGTCATTGTTAAAGTCACCCGACTTACCACCGGATTTATGCACAAGCTTTATCGGCCCGATAATCATGGATTTATCAATGGCCTTCACCATGTCGTAAATGGTCAGCGCCGCGATGCTGACCGCGGTTAACGCCTCCATCTCTACCCCCGTTTGCCCCGATATTTTGACGGTGGATTGGATGATAAGCACCGGTTCATCCTGTGCAGGGGTAATTTTCACCTGTACCTTATTTAACATTAAGGGATGACATAGGGGGATGAGGTCACTGGTCCGTTTTGCCGCCATAATGCCCGCCAATTCGGCAATGGAAATGACATCGCCCTTTTTCACGCGGCCAGAGGTGATTTTCGAAAATGCATCGCCCGACATCGAAATGCGCCCCTGCGCAATGGCCACACGCTGGCTTTGCTGTTTGGCCGAAATGTCCACCATTTGCGCGCGGCCATCCTCATCAAAATGGGTCAAAATATCGGCCATTATTTTTCCTTCAACCTCGGCATTAACTCGACCAAATTACAGGGGCGGTGGCGGCTGTCCAATTGCATGGAAATAACCTTGTCCCACCCATCCTTTACCGCGCCATTTGACCCGGGCAGGCAAAATATAAATGTGCCATTGATTATCCCCGCGACCGCGCGCGATTGCAAAGTGGACAGACCAACCGTGCCAAAGCTGACCTGATGGAAAATAACGCTAAACCCCTCAATCACCTTGTCCAATAATGGCCGCACCGCCTCTGGCGTCACATCACGTCCGGTCAATCCCGTACCGCCCGTTGAAATGACAACATCAATGTCGGGATTATTCGCCCAAATTTTCACCTGATCCTGAATTTGTTTAATATCATCGCGCACCAATGCGCGGCCACCCAATTTATGCCCTGCATCCAATATGCGGCTTTGCAATATATCGCCCGATGTATCCTCATCCAAATTGCGGCTGTCCGATACAGTTAAAATGGCAATATTGACCGGACGAAACACCCTATTTTCATCAATTCCATGCATAAATCACCCCTATATTATCATTTATTTCCACCGCGCGGCATCGGCATAATCCTGCACACGCGGTTCAATCCAAATATCACCCGAACGGCGTATTTCCTTTTTCCAAAATAATGCCCTTGTTTTTAGTCCGTCCATAATAAAATCAGCGGCGGCAAAGGCATCGCGCCGATGTTTGCTGGCAATGGCCACCAACACTATCGGCTCACCATATGCCATTTCACCAATGCGGTGGATGATTAAAATATCATCCAATCTCAAACGCAATTGGGCGGCAGATGCAATATCCTCGATTGATTTTTGGGTCAGGCGCGGATGATGTTCCAATTTTAATGAAATCAAATCATCATCGCATCCGTCATCGCATCCATCATCACGGCGCACCATCCCAACAAAATTACATATAGCGCCGCTGCCCAAATTTTGCTGCCGAAATGTTGATAAATAATGCTCTGGGTCAAAATTTTTGTCAAAAATGCTAATCATCTCACCCCCCGCTAACCGGCGGGATAAAGGCAAGAACATCCCCTTTATTAACGATATTATGCCCATCCACAAATATATCGTTCAAAATAAATTTAATGCTATTTTGGGTCAAAATTTCCCCCAATTTGGGGTTTTGCAATGTCAAAATTTCGATAATATCATCTATGGATAGCGGTAATATCTCATCACAAATAATATGGTCATTCACGCCCGCAATATCATTTAATTTGCCAAAATATTCAATTTGCATATCACCCACCCGTTACCGACATATGCCGTTTAATTTGGGCCATTTGATTGGGTTTTGTTATTGAAAAATCATGCCGCAATGGTTTTTCCCGCATGGCAATGGCAATTTGTTTGTCCAGCATTTCCTCACTGTTCTCGCCGCGCAATGCGCTGCGCAGGTCCACATAAATATCCTGTCCCAAACACATATAAACACGTCCGGTGCAGGTCACCCGAACCCGATTGCACCCGTCGCAAAAATTATGCGTTAATGGAGTTATAAAACCCAAAATTCCGCCCGTTTCATCAATTTTCACATAACGCGCCGGACCACCGGTTTTTTTGTCAATATTGCGCAATGTCCAATTTTTTTCCAAATTTTGCCGGACAAGTGACAGGGGCAAATATTGATCCAGCCGATCGTCCCTAATTTCGCCAAGTGGCATCACCTCAATTAACGAAATTTCCATATCATGATGGTGCGCCCATTTAATAATATCGGCAATTTCATCTGCATTGACATTTTTTAACGCGACCACATTTATCTTTACCTTTAACCCTGCCTTTTGAGCAGCAAAAATTCCATTTATCACCTGTGCTAAGCTGTCACGGCGGGTCAGTTTTTTGAATATTTCTGGCCGCAAACTATCCAATGAGACATTGATACGCCGGATTCCACTTTCATATAATATGGCCGCATATTTTGACAATAATGTGCCATTGGTGGTCAGGGTCAATTCATCAAATTCCCCCAATTTTAACTTTGCGCCCAATCGCTTTATCAATGTTAAAATATCCCGCCGGACCAGCGGCTCTCCGCCCGTAATGCGAATTTTCCGAATGCCCTTTGCGATAAATGCCTGTGCCAATTGCTCCAATTCTTCCAAAGTCAATAAATCGGACTTTGGCAGGAAAGTCATTTTTTCATCCATGCAATATGCGCATCGCAAATCACAGCGATCGGTCACCGATAAACGCAGATATTCTATATTTCGGCCAAAGCTATCTTGCATTTTTTTGCCAGAAAGCAATTGTGCCTTATTGGGGAGATGAATGTTCATTTTATTCCTAATCATGCCAAAATATCGGCATTTTCGAATTTATATTCCACATCCCTTATGTAACATTATAATAATAGTGCAACATAGTTTTTTTGCACTGCAGCAAATTATTATTTGCGTTAATAAGAAAACGCAGCAAATTATTATTTGCGTTAATAAAAAAGCGCAGCAAATTTATATTTTATTTGGCGTCTATTTAATGGCGGCCGCATCCTCCACATGCATTTCAACCTTTAACTGTGCGCCCCAATCATCAATTTTAAGCCGTCCGGCAAAATAATATTGCGTGTCTTTTCCCCCATGCAGCAATATTTGCCCCATATCCGATTCCGCCTGACGAAATGCCATCGCCTTAAATGATTTACCATCGCGTCCGGCAACAATCATCCGCAAATGATCCTTGCCAACCACATCGGCCTTTATAATCCGGACAGGGCCGGTGACTATGCGCGGGCCGGGCCAACCCATGCCATAGGGGCCGGCCTCCTCCATCGCATCCACCAATGGCGGGACAAGGCCGCCCGGCGCAAGCACAGCATCAATGAACAACCCGGATTCAGCACGGGCATCGGAGATTTTGCTGGCCAATTGCATGTCCAAATATTCGGCGAAAGCATCCACCATATCCGCCTTTATCGTCAATCCCGCCGCCATGGCATGTCCGCCACCGGCGACCAACAATCCCGCATCCCGCGCGGACATTATCGCCGCACCCAAATCCACGCCCGATATGGAACGGCCCGATCCCTTGCCCACGCCATCTTCATCCACGGCAATGACGATGCTGGGCTTACCCGATTTTTCCTTTATCCGCCCCGCGACAATGCCAATAACACCAGGATGCCATCCCCGCCCGACAAGGGTCAGGACGCTGCGATTATGTTGTTTTTCCAGCTCCGCCTCGGCCTCTTCCTGCACCATTGCCTCAATCGCGCGGCGTTCCTGATTATACCCATCCAACATGATGGCGATTTCGCGGGCCTCATCAGGGTCTGTGGTGGTCAATAACCTAACCCCCAAATCGCTTTCGCCCACACGCCCGCCAGCATTGATACGCGGGCCAAGCGCAAAGCCAAGGTCGGAACATATGGGCGCACGGTTCAGCCCGCTTACCTCTATTAAGGCGTTCAGCCCAATATTTTGCCGCCGCGCCATAATCTTTAAACCCTGTGCTACAAATGCACGGTTTAATCCCTGAAGCTTGGCAACATCGGCCACCGTGCCCAATGCCACAATATCCAATAAAGCCATTAAATTTGGCTCTTTTCGGCTCGTAAAAAATCCCTCACCCCGTAATTGGCGAATAATCGCCGCACCCAATAAAAATGCCATGCCCACGGCGGCCAAATGGCCAAATGAAGCCGCCTCATCATTTTCGTCCAGACGATTGGGATTGACCAATGCCGACGTAATGGGCAGCTGGGTCGAACATTTATGATGATCCACCACAATCACCTCTGCCCCCGCATCATGCGCGGCAGATAATGCCGCATGGGCCATTGCCCCGCAATCCACGGTGACGATTAAACTATTGCCCTGTTCATGCAATTCAACCAATGCCTCTGCCGATGGGCCATAGCCCTCCATCAAGCGATCGGGTATATAATATCCCGCATCCAATCCCAAATCACGCAATAATAATATCAGCACCGCCGCACTGGTCGCGCCATCGACATCATAATCGCCATAAATGGTTATTTTTTCCTGTGCCTTTACCGCCTTTGCCAATCGTGCAGCGGCCTTATCCATATCCTGAAAAATGGATGGGTTGGGCATGAATTCGCGGATGGTGGGTTTTTTATGCCTCTCCAAATCCTCTGGTGGGACACCGCGTGATAATAATAATTGGGTGACCAAATCATCGGGTTGAAACCCCGCATCACGGTCGTTCATCCCATTTGCGCGCCACAGCCATTTTTGACCGGTAAGCGATTGATCGATTTTCAAAACAAAAGACATATTTTCTTTTGCGCCAATGGCCCTTTACGCTCAAGTGATTTTTACTGCTTGCTTGATAAAGGATGCTCAAAATGTCATGACGGCGTCATAAATTTAAATAAAGAGTATGAAATGATGAATGTTAAAATTTACGGCATCCCCAATTGCGATACGATGAAAAAGGCGCGTGTCTGGTTGGAAAATGCAGGGATAAAAGCCGAATTTCATGATTATAAAAAATTGGGCATTGATACCGCAACATTAAATAAATGGTGCGATATTGTTGGTTTTGAACCATTGTTAAACAAACGCGGCACCACATTTCGCAAATTGGATGATGCGGACAAGGCGGATATTGATAAGGTAAAGGCGGTGAGGTTAATGGCGGACAATCCATCCATGATTAAACGCCCCGTTGCCGAATATGATGGCGGATTATTGGTTGGCTTTACCCCCGACGAATATGCCCAAAAATTTGCATGATGAAATTGCCCCTCCTTTTCCTTTCCGTAATATGTTTATTAACCGGTTGCGGCGCAAAGGCGCAAAAACAAGAGGCGGCATTAAAGGATAATAGAAATATGATTATTATCGCGCATCGCGGATTATCCGGAGAATGGCCCGAACATACGTTGGAGGGGTATCAGGCCGCCATAGATGAAGGCGCGGATTTTATTGAACCCGATTTGGTTTTGACCAAGGATGGGATATTGGTCGCCCGCCATGAAAATGAAATTTCCGAAACCACCAATGTGGCCGCGCATCCGAAATTTGCCGATCGCAAAACCACCAAAACCATTGATGGTGTAAAATATACAGGATGGTTTACCGAGGATTTTACCTTATCCGAATTAAAAACCCTTCGCGCCAAGGAACGCCTGCCCCAATTACGCAGCACGGCAAAGGATGGCCAATTTTTAATTCCCACTTTTGAAGAAATTTTGATATTATTGAAAAGCGTGAATAACGGGCGCAGCGTCCCCATTGGCGTCTATCCCGAAACAAAACATCCCAGCTATTTTGCCTCCATCGGCCTGCCGCATGAAGGGGAATTGTTAAAATTATTGGATGAATATGGCTATCGGGGCAGCAACGCGCCAGTTTTTATACAAAGTTTTGAAGTGGGCAATTTACGTGCTCTTCGCCAAAAAACCGACCTGCCCCTCATTCAATTATTGGACGGCGAAGGCAGCCCCGCCGATATGCCCGCCATGCGCTATGCCGATATGATAGCGCCCGATGGATTAAAAGATATTGCCACCTATGCCAATGGCATTGGCCCGAACAAAAATATGGTCATCCCGCGCAATATGATTGGCAATTTGGCCGCGCCCACCGCCCTTGTCTCCAATGCACATCAGGCAGGGTTAAAGGTGCATCCATGGACATTTCGCCGCGAAAATTATTTCCTGCCTTTGTCCATGAAATCCGGCATCAATCCAAAATCAATTGGCGATTTGGCGGCGGAGATACAGGCGTTCAAAGATGCAGGCGTGGACGGCATTTTCACCGACAACACACCCGAAGCGGCCAAGCTTCTTGGTAAAGAAGCTTTATAACACCCTATTATATAAGGCCTTATTGGTTAATCCAGCGGTCTGCCATGTTCGATAAAGTCAAAACGTTCTTCGCGGCCAAGCAGCACATGTTCACAATAAAGGTCCACTGCCTCTGCAGGATTGTTAAGCACGCGCATTTCGTCCAGCTTGCCATCAACAACATGGTAAATTGGGCTGTTATTTATATCTTGGCGCACAAATAATACATCAGCGGGGGGCTTTGACACACGAAAATATTCTTCCTGCGGTGTTAAATCGCGGTACAAATCGCTATAGCCCAAATTTGTGTCAAGCCAGCGGCGGAATAGACAATCAAATTTAGGTGGTGGTGGGCGATTATCGTTATCCTGATCACGGTCCTGAGCCTAGCTTTTTGTCCACCTTTGGAAGACAGCTTCACCCGTTTGCGGGTTAACCTTAAAAATACCTCCCCCAAAAGAACGTGCGATTATCTCATCATTCTCTATTCTAAATCCAGCAAAATAGTCCCATTCTACATTTTTATCACAATTGTTGTTTTTGAATAGTTCACGTAAATTATCATCTTTTATTGATATCATCCATACAAGATTATTGTTGAAGTCAAACCGGCATATTTCTCTTCCAAAAATTTCGTCGAACGGCTCTGCCTTATCGTTCAGTGAAATGAAGCATACAATTGTATCATTGAAGAAATTCTCTTTCCTCCATATCGGATAATCTGTTATTTGAATCACCTCAATTACCCCCATGTTTATTATTTATAGTTGTATTTGCAGCTGGAACAGGATTGGGAACTACAACAGGTCTTACTCGTGTTGAAAGAGGACGATAAGGTCCCCAGGCATTAGGTGACAAACGATCTATTGCTTGGATCTGCGTACCTCCCCCAATTGGTCGTCCGCCACTTGACCAATAAAGGCACATTGACGGCCCAGCATTGACATGCCGGCAAGGGTGTTGGCCGCGCTGCCGCCGCTAATTTCCCGTGCAGGTCCCATTGCATCATATAGGGATTTGGCGCGCGGCGCGTCGATTAACTGCATCCCGCCCTTGGTCAATTGTTCCAGCTCGATAAATTCGTCATTGGTTTCTGAAATCACATCAACAATGGCATTGCCAATGGCCAAAATATCATAACGGGGGCTTTGATTATTCATCGATTATTATTCCTGAAATATAAAATTATCGCTGCCCTAAAGTAATGCACGCGCGGCGGCAAGATATTTGCATCATAATGATGATTGATAGCTGCCATATTTTTTGGCAATCCTATTGTCATCATCCTGAGAGAATATGCTGGTTAATCCAGCGGTCTGCCATGTTCGATAAAGTCAAAACGTTCTTCGCGGCCAAGCAGCACATGTTCACAATAAAGGTCCACTGCCTCTGCTGGATTGTTAAGCACGCGCATTTCGTCCAGCTTGCCATCAACAACATGGTAAATCGGGCTGTTATTTATATCTTGGCGCACAAATAATGCATCAGCGGGGGGCTTTGACACACGAAAATATTCTTCCTGCGGCGTTAAATCGCGGAACAAATCTCTATAGCCCAAATTTGTGTCAAGCCAGCAGGAGAATTTATAATCCAACCTATCGCCATGTTCATTGTATAGCGAATATTGCGGAAATCTTTCATAAAACCAATTTAACTGCTTGTCCTTTATATCTTCATAATCATCCATATAATAACGTGTAGAATTCCAATTTGATTTGTCCTTTGGCAAAGCATGGCTGTTAATGCTAGCCACAGGTCCGGGTAAAAGGCTCATCCCTGTAAAGCGGGTATAATATGCCTGTCCCAATCCATCGGGCAAGGACATTTCATAACCGGTGGTTTCACCATATGTTTCATAATCATCATCACTGGGATTATAGCCAAGGAAATCGCGGTAAATACGTACCACCTTGCCATTTACCTCCACAACCAATGCGCCCTTTAATTTACCAAAATAATTCTCTTCACGAAATAATAATGGCCCACCCTCCATGATCATCGCGCCGGTGCGGGGTTGATATTTACATGTTAATTCAAACAACCATTCTTTCCCCTTTTCAATCGGGGTAACGACATCATATACGGTATTGTTTCCAATACCCGCCGCTACTGCAATACGCGCCTTTTCGGGAATGTCATCGCCATTATGCCATATGCCGATAATTTTTTCTTTCTTTAAATCATCGTTCAAAAAATCATGCATGTTGATGCTGGGATGCGATGGCATTTATTTTCCTTTTCGGGATGATATGATCATTTTCAATGCGGAATTTACTATCATAAATTTTTGCTGTGGCAATTGGCTCTACCTTATTGGTTATTGGGTTGGTCCAATATGCCCATATTCCATTTACATCTTTGCAAGAGAGCGGGTTATTTAGACAATCAAATTTAGGCGTTGGCGGAGGGCGATTATTATTATTATCCTTGGCGTCTGCGTCTGGCTTATTCCCTCCACCGGGTCTGTTATCCGCACCGCCATTGCTGTTGCCATTTGTGCCCGATGGGCTATTGGGATTGCCGGGCGTGTTTGTGCGGGGCACATCAACATCGGGCGTTCTATTACCGAAGATGATGCTGCTTCCCTTAATGGCGGTGCCAGTGACGGCAGATATAATAGCAGGGGCGACATCAGCGGCATGACGCCCCAAACCACTGCTGGCATCGAGCAGTGAAGATTATGCACGCCCCCGCCCGAAGCCGCCGAAACCTTGCCCGAAAAATAAAATTATTTTGTCATAATCTCTGCCAGAAGAGGCAAAAATTGTCTTAACCAGCCCATATAAATACCTCCTCCAATGGCTTGTTAAAATATTGGGCAATACGAAAGGCGACCTCTAAACTGGGTGAATATTTGCCCTGTTCTATCGCGGCAATGGTTTGACGCGTCACGCCCACTGCTTCGCCCAAATCGCCCTGCGTGATTTCGCCGTTCAAAAAGCGCAATGTTTTAATATCATTGGCAAAGGGTAATTTCGCCATTTCAATATCCCCGCCGATAAAAATATAATTGTGCGCCCACACGGACCATTTCGGCAACCACAACAGTGGCGATTAAAATGTTCAAATGCATGGCGGGGCTGACATGGTAAAAAATCGCGAATAAATTGCCCCATACCCCCAATACCAATGGGTAATATGCCATATGCGTGCCGCGCAAATGGATGGTTTTTTCGCGCTCATCCTCCCTTATACTGGTTTCCTTTGGTGATTTTATCGCGAAAAATATGGTCACCACCGACATGGATGCAATGATGATGATGGTGACCGGCACCAACATGCCGGCCGCCGCGCCGACACCCGCACGCGTCCCCACAATGTCCCATGGATAGGATAGGAAATACCAACCAAAGACAATGCCAATGGAAATAAAGGCGACCCAATGAATTTTTTCTCTAAATGACATAATAACCGACTCCATATGTTCGTTGTTTATAACTTAATGTTATATATTTTTAACATAGAGTCAATATAATTTTACATGCACCTGTTTGTTATAGACAACCACATCTCTAACACATGGCAGGTAAAATCAATTGAGAGCAGACTTCCTCTCCCTTTTTATTCTTGCTTTAAAGCAATCTTTATGTGAGTTACTTCGATGGAGTGTAATAATGCCATGCGGAATAGGGGTGATAATACTTTACGGAGTAAACTTAGTAGCTTTGCTGTTATGGTTATTGTAATAGCCTCATACATTGGCTTTGCCAGAGTTTCCTTTACTTGGACTCTCGTTATATCCTGTTCAATATTAGCTTTTCTGGTGCTTTTCTTAATGCGCGCTGGGGCCGTCAAAAAGAGGGGCAGGAGAGGGAGGCGGTAATGGATCCAGAACTTTAATAACTTCATGCGAGCCACGTTCCGCAATCCAAGCGCCGTCCTCATAAACTTCTTTATATTTTACTTCTATTTTCATACGTATTCCCTCACTTAGCCCTATGGGCAAAGAATTTTTATGAATTGCCTCTAAGAATCTTTTGTCAGACATTTTTGCACTAAACTCAATGCCATCACGAGCAAAACCCCACCGCCTAGAATCTTGAATTAAAACGGGCTTGATCAAAACAACGCTCCAAGTCTTAAGAATCTTTCGGGTCTCTTGTTTTGTAGGTGGAATTTCATCAGTCACCCAAAGCCCACTGCGTTCTGCAAACTCAGATCGAGGCATCTTATATATTACAGCACCATCATGAGGGCGAATTACCTCAAATGATTCATAAGCAGGTTCATTTTGCAAGATCCCATAAAATTCCATTTGTTTTCTCTGCAATTCAACAGAATCACTCAGCAAACGATTATTCTCTCTGAAAATTTCCATTTGATCATCAGCAATGCGTGGATCCGGTTCAATTACAGAACTGACACCTATGGTAACTGTACTAGCCACAATCGTTCCAGCCAAAGCTATAGCAGCTTTGCTTACAGTTGGGTACCTCTCTGAACCAGCTGAGATATATTCCCCATAGGTTTCGCATTTACGTAGAATAAATTTAAAAATGTCACTTCCGTCTTCAACTCCCGCAAGGCCTACTGATGTTATACCTGCTGGTTCTACAACAGAACCAGCTATCTTCAACATGTCAACATACGCAGACAGAACATTTATCACGTTTTCAGCATCCGGCACTCTGTCACAAACAGTTTCAAACTTAATAATTATATCGGCTTCCATAAATAATCCTATATTACTGCCACTTAAATATCACTATAAACTAAAAAGGAGTCAACTTTATATGCTTCTGTAAGCAATTTTGTGGTTTATCTAAAACACCATTTCTCTTTCAATTAGCTCTTTTAGCGGCTATCGCTTGGCCCATGTCTACTACTTCAAAAACGCTCACCTTTAATAAATCAACCAGCCGCGCGAACCCCACCCCTTCGCCAATGAAAAGGTTAACCGTGCCGCGCATTCGCCAACGCAAAAATGGCGAACCATTGGTTATGTTGACCGCCTATACCGTGCGGATGGCGCAATTATTGGACCCGCATTGCGACATGTTATTGGTCGGTGATTCCTTGGGTCAGGTTATATATGGCCTGCCCCATACGGTGGCGGTTACCATGGAAATGATGGCGGCGCATGGCGCGGCGGTGGTTCGCGGATCATATCATGCCGCCGTTGTGGTTGACATGCCCTTTGGCAGTTATGAGGCATCGCCGCAGCAGGCATTTGAAAATGCATCACGTTTATTAAAAGAAACCGGCGCGGCGGCGGTAAAGATGGAGGGCGGGCGCGTGCTTGCCCCCACCATTGAATTTTTGACCCAGCGCGGCATTCCGGTCATGGGCCATGTTGGATTAACCCCGCAAGCGGTGAATATTTTGGGCGGATATGGTGTTCGCGGCAAAAGCGCCGAAGAAGCAAAATCCATTGTCGATGATGCCATAGCGGTCAGCGAGGCAGGCGCGTTTTCATTGGTGATTGAGGGGGTTTTAGAACCCATTGCCATTGAAATTACACAAAAAGTCGCCTGCCCCACCATTGGTATTGGCGCATCGGCGCAGTGCGATGGGCAGGTTCTGGTGACCGAGGATATGCTTGGCCTGTTCGATCGTGTGCCCCGTTTTGTAAAGAAATTTGGCGACATGGCCCAACAAACGGAGGAGGCGGTAAAACAATATGCCGACCAAGTACGCAATCGCACATTCCCCAGTGCGGATCAGCTTTATCAACCTGAATAATCGTCTTGATGCGATAAGGCTGGATTAACCAGCACTTCATCGCTAATGAAGGCATGATGACGCCATTTGGCAATAAATATAATGGAGGCAAAATTGGCAAAAACGCCAAGTCCAACAGATATCCCGTCAAAAAATAACGGTGATGAGGCATTTTTACGCGAAGTTGACGAAGCCGTAAGGCAGAGCGATTTCCAAAATTTCATGAAAAAATATGGTTGGTGGCTGCTTGGCTTAATCATTTTGGGCCTTGCCGCCTTTGGCGCATATATTTGGCAAGCCAATGAGCAGGAAAAGGCAAATGGCCTGATTGCCGAGCAATATGTTACCGCATTGGATAAATTGCAAGGCGGCGATGTGGCAGGTGCGACCAAGGGATTTGAAGCATTGACCAAGGCGGAGCAGCCTGGTTACCGCGCTTTATCCATGATGATGATTGCCAATATTTATGCCGGTGAAAAACAAACGGCCAAGGCTGTTGCCCAATATGACAAGGTGATTAAGGATGAAAGCCTGCCACAGGAATTTCGCAACCTATCGCTTATCCGTCAAACCACATTAAATTTTGAGGTTATGAAGCCTCAAGCAGTTGTCGATGCCATGAAGGATTTGGCAAAGCCGGGCAATCCATGGTTTGGCAGCGCGGGTGAATTAACCGCTCTTGCCTATATGAAAATGGGTAAAGAAGATCTTGCCGGTCCAATATTTGCCCAAATTGCACAACAAAAGGATTTGCCAGAAAGCCTGCGCGGACGCGCGGGACAAATGGCGGGTATGTTGGGCATTGATGTCATTCAGGAAAATGACACAAAAAATAATGCACAAGCCAATGCAAATGGCAGTAAAGATTCTGCGACAAAAGAAAGCGAGTAAATATGACCGCGAAATATAAACAATTGACGGCGGCGGTTGCCCTGTCTGCATTATTGGCTTCATGCTCTGCATTTGGTGGCAAGGGGGAGAAAAAAGTAACCCCGACCGTCGGCAATCGGGTTACCATATTATCCACCCAATCCGATACGGATATTGACCCCAGCCTATCCTCCATTTCGGTTATCCTTCCCGCCGCAAGCGTGAATGCTGGCTGGACACAGCCTGGCGGCAATGCGGCGAAGGCGCCCGGCCATGTCGCCCTGCCCGAAAATTTAACCCGTGCATGGACCGCATCCATCGCGCCGGCAAGTAACCGTGCACGCTATGCCTCCACTCCGGTGGTTAGCAATAACCGCTTATTTGTTATCGACACCAACGCCATGGTTCAGGCATTTGACGCTGCAACGGGCGCAAAATTATGGTCCACCGCATTGGAAACCAATAAGGATGGCCGCGATGCACGATTTGGCGGCGGGGTCAGTGTGGATGGAGACATTGTATATGCCACCAATGGCGTGGGCGATGTTGCCGCGATAGAGGCAGCGACTGGCGCCATTAAATGGACAAAACGCCCCGCAGGACCATTGCGCGGCGCGCCCACCATTTCCAATGGCAATGCCTATGTCATGACACAGGATAACCAAATTTACGCGCTGCGCATTGGCACGGGCGATATTGAATGGAATGAAGCCGGCCCCATCGGGCTTGCCGGAATTTTTGGCGTGGCGGCACCTGCGGCGGGCGCAGGCACGGTGATTGCGGGATATTCAACCGGCGAATTGGCGGCATATCGTTATGAAAATGGCCGCAGCCTATGGAACGCCGCATTGGCCCGCACCCGCATGTCAACATCGGTGTCCAGCTTAACCGATATTGACGCCGATCCCGTTATTGACCGTGGCCGTATTTTCGCCCTTGGCCAGGGGGGACGCATGGCATCGCATGAATTGGACACGGGCCGCCGTATTTGGGAAATTAACATTGCGGGTATTTCAACCCCGGCGGTGGTTGGTGAATGGGTTTTTGCCATGACCGACAATGCCAAATTATTGTGCATTTCACGCTCAACGGGCAAAGTGCGTTGGATATCCCAATTGCAAAAATATCGCGGGGACAAGGCGAAAAAAGGTCCTATCATCTGGCGCGGTCCAGTATTGGCGGGAAATCGTTTAATCTCCACCAATAGCGAAGGGCAAATTTGGGCAGTTTCCACCAGTGACGGCACGGCAAGCATGATTGGTGAAACAAAGGGTTCAATTTCGGTTGCGCCCATTGTCGCCAATAATATGTTGTATATTTTGGATGATAACGGCAAAATTACCGCATATCGTTAATTTTATAAATAAGTTTAAGGCGCGGGGGCATATATTCCCCGCCCAAATAAAGGAATAAGTCATGTTGCCGACAATTGCGATTATCGGTCGGCCCAATGTCGGCAAATCAACTCTATTTAACCGATTAGTGGGCAAAAAATTGGCCCTTGTTGACGATAGACCCGGCGTTACCCGCGACCGGAGGGAGGGGTCTGCGCAGCTGTTCGACCTTAAATTCACCATTGTTGATACAGCGGGATATGAGGAAGATCATATCGAAACATTGCCCGGGCGGATGCGCCAACAAACCGAGGCCGCATTGGTCGGCGCGGCAGGCGCGATTTTCGTTATTGATGGCCGTGTGGGATTAACCCCATTGGATCAGGAAATTGCCCGTTGGCTACGCGGCACCACCGTCCCCATTATTTTGGTGGTGAATAAGGCAGAGGGCAAGGCCGCCGATAATGGCATTATGGAGGCATATGAACTTGGCCTTGGCGAACCAAAACCAATTAGCGCCGAACATGGCGAGGGCATGGCCGAATTATATGAAGGGTTAATGCCTGTCATCGACAAATGGGTCGAGGATAATCCGCAAGAACCCGAAATCACCATGGATGATGAATATAATGTCCGCGATATCGAAGCTGCGACATTACAACTTGCCATTGTTGGGCGGCCCAATGCGGGTAAATCCACCTTGATTAATCGTTTATTGGGTGAAAACCGCCTGATTACTGGGCCAGAGGCCGGCATTACCCGTGACAGTATCTCCATTGATTGGGTGTGGCATGATGAAAACCCACCCGAGGATGTAGATCCCGATCGCAAGGTAAAGTTAATCGACACCGCCGGTATGCGGAAAAAGGCAAAGGTAAATGATAAGCTGGAGCGTTTATCGGTTGCCGATGCCCGCCGCGCCATTGATTTTGCCGAGGTTGTCGTCCTGTTGCTTGACGCGACAAAGGGATTGGAAGTTCAAGATTTGAAAATTGCCGACCATGTCATACAGGAAGGCCGCGCGTTAATTATCGCGATAAATAAATGGGATGTGGCACAAAATACGGGCGCCTTATTTAATGGTATTCGCGGCGCATTGGATGAAGGACTTGCCCAATTAAAAGGCGTGCCGATGATTGCCGTTTCCGCCTTTACTGGCAAGGGCACAGACCAGATGATAAAGGCAGCATTTGATGCCCGCATGGCATGGAGCAGGCGCGTTCCTACCGCCTTATTAAACCGTTGGTTTGAAGGAGCACAGGAACGCAACCCACCGCCAGCACCAGGCGGCAAAAGGATTAAGCTGCGTTATGTGACACAGGCGCGGATACGCCCGCCCAGCTTTGTTTTATTTGGCACACGCGTTGACCAATTGCCCGAAAGCTACCGCCGTTATTTGTTAAATGGCATACGCAAAGAATTGGACTTTGGCGCTGTTCCGGTGCGATTGACGCTGCGCGCGCCCAAAAACCCCTATGCCGATACAAAAAAATAATATGGTATAATTTACGATTATCTCGCTGTTAACGCCATAATAATATCATGTCGGTATATATATCGTGCCAATGGTGGCGGGATATAATATATGTTGATTCGATAAAATGCAGCTACAGGCGATAATTTTGGCGCATAATGAGGAAGAACGCATTGAAAAATGTATTCGATCCATTTTGGCCGAAAATGGGGATTTCCCAATATATATTATTATCAACGGTTCAACCGATGAAACCGCCAATATTGTCCGTAATTTGGCAAAGGATGAAGTGCGCCTGCATCCATTTATTTATGAACAGGGCGGTAAATCGCGCAGCTGGAATCGCTTTGTGATGACGGATTTACCCCAATTTGCCGATTATAATATTTTTATCGATGGAGATGCGGAAATTTTATCAGGATCATTTGCTGCCATGGCCAAAATATTCGCCAAAAATGACATGGTGAACGCGGTGGCCGCCCCGCCAATGAACGGCAGGTCTGCCGAATATTATCGTAAAGAGATGATAGAACAACATTATTTATTTGGCGATTTATATGCTCTGTCGGGTGATTTATTGACCCGTATGAAAGAAATGCACATTAAATTGCCCGATGATTTAATCGGTGATGACGGATATTTATGTTCCATTGCCAAAACCAATTTGCAAAATGAAGATTTTTGGAAAAATGAACGCGTGGCCATTTGCCAAGAAGCGGGATTTTATTGCGAGCCTATTTCTTATTTTTCGCCCAAAAGCTGGAAAATTCAATATCGCCGGATGATAAATTATTCGGTGCGGCATTTCCAAAATAAAATCATCACCCAATATATGCGGGATAAAGGTCCAATATCCATACCCGTAACATTATCGGAAATTTATGCCAATCACCTGCCCAATTTTACCCCGCGCGGCGGTATAAATGCCTATTTTGATCGGCTTGCGTTGAAAAAAATGCGCGAACAAATATTGCGACCTTAACCGCTTATGTCCCGCAAAAACTTTGAAAGGGGGGGCTGTTCATTTGTGGTGGCGCATCAAAAATATCCCATTCCTCCCTTTGTTCAAATGGGTTGGACAGCGCGGCATATAATGCCTTAAACGGGCCGTCATCGCCTTTATATATATAGGCATTTATTGCGGCCTCCACATGATGATTTCGCGCAATGCGCAGGGGATTTGCCCGGCGCATAACATCCAAAATTCTTATTTCATCCATGGATTCCAAATCGCGGCGGCTCTGCCAGGCATTTTTCCATTCATACCAAACGGCCAAATCCATCCCAAAATGTCCGGCCGCAAAATTATCGGCATCGCGCTTTTTCTCACCCAAAAATATAGGGCCAAGTTCGGCAAAAAATTGGGTGAAATCTACCCTATGCTTGGCCAACAGAGTCAAAAGCTCTTTTATCAAATCGCCATCATCCTTATGCACCTCAAACAGGCCAATTTTCTGTGCAAATAAATCCCGCCATGCCGCATCATATAATGCCGTATAGCCGCTTAAAACCGATTGTGCCTTTTCAATCGCCGTTTCAACATTATCATCAATTATGCTTAACATCGCCTCGGCCAACCGCGCCAAATTCCATCCACCAATGGCCGGTTGCTGGCCATAGGCATATCGCCCGCGCCGGTCGATGGAGCTGAACACGGATGCAGGATTATATTCATCCAAAAATGCGCATGGCCCATAATCAATTGTTTCGCCCGATAATGTCATATTATCGGTATTCATCACCCCATGAACAAAGCCAATCGACATCCATTTGGCGATTAACGCCGCCTGACGCTCCATCACATTTTGTAATAATGACAGCGCCATATTTTCATGGGCATCGGCACGCATATTATGCCTATTCAACACATATTCAATAAAGCGGCTTAACAACGCATCATCACCCATGGTGGCAATATATTGCACATGGCCCACGCGCAAATGGCTGGCCGCGCTGCGCACCAAAATTGCGCCGGGAACAGGTCCTGGCTGCGGCACATCGCGCCAAATTTGCTCCCCCGTTTCAATCACCGCCAAAGAACCTGTGGTCGGCACATCCAATGCCGCCATGGCCCGCGCCATTAAAAATTCGCGTAACACCGGACCAAGCCCCGCCTTACCATCGCCGCCACGGGCATAGGGTGTCGCGCCCGATCCCTTTAAATGCAGGTCGAACATCATGCCATTTTGGCCGCTAACCTCCCCCAATAATGCCGCGCGGCCATCGCCCATGCGCGGGTTAAATTGCCCAAATTGATGCCCCGCATATAGCATAGCGACAGTTTTTTCTGCCACATCGTCGCTTTGTAAAGCGGCCAAAATCTCATCGGGGGATAGGTTTAGCTGCGCTGCCAATTTATCATCGACCAACAAAATAGATGCTTTGGGGCCCCAAATCGGGCGAAATGGCGCGGTTAATTGCGGAAAATTTTCGGCATATAGATGGGAAATTTTCACAAAAATGCTTAACCGCTTATTTTACGAAGCGACACGGCATTGATGCAATATCGCAGACCCGATGGCGGCGGCCCATCGGGAAAAACATGGCCCAAATGCGCATCGCACACATTGCACCGTGCCTCTATACGCTGCATCCCGTGGGAAAAATCACCATGATAGGAAACAACATTTTCAGCAATAGGATCGCCAAAGCTGGGCCAGCCAGTGCCGCTTTCAAATTTGCTTTGGCTGTCAAATAAATGGGTGTCGCAACAAATACAGGCATAAATTCCCGGTTCAAATAATGAACACATGCCGTCGCTAAATGGTCGTTCCGTGCCATGTTGGCGGGTCACAAAATATGCCTCTTCGCTTAACAATTCGCGCCACTCTGCATCGCTTTTTTGCACGCGCCTTGGCGGTGTTAAATTTTCACCTTGTGCAATTTCGACAATTTTGTTCCAAGCATTCATATCAATTTATCTAACTTAATATCTATATTATTCCTATTCTGGAGAGGGAAATACCGAAAAATCCAGCTTCCCCTGCGCATTCTTACCATCCGTCGTTGCCGCATCCTTATCGGCTGATTTGTCCTCGATAATCGCCAATATACCAGATGAGCGGCCATCGCGCACGGCATATTCACGCGCCGAAAGTCCGGTCACCGAATCGGTGCGGTCGGGATTGGCCCCTTTATTAAGCAATAATGTCACCAATTCTTTATTTCGCAATTGCACCGCGCGCATTAACGCGGTTTCGCCGCCGCGATTGGTACCATCGACATCGGCCTTATACCGGATTAACCAATCCACCGCCTCTGCATTGCCATATTGCGTGGCCAACATTAACGGCAACATTCCCTCTTTATCGGCAATATTGGGGTTTGCTCCCTTTTGTAATAAAAAACCAACCCATGTGCTATTATTGGATTCCACCACAATATGTAATGCGGTGCGGCCCGTATTACGTTCTTTGGTGTTTATAATTACCGTGCCGGGCTCGCTTAACATTTCATTGACTTTGGTGCCGTCAAATTCTTTTACCGCTTTTAAAAATAAATAACTGTCTGAAAAATTTTGCGCCATGGCCGGTGGGGCAATATGAACAAATGGCACTGCAGAAACAGCACAAAGCAAGGCCGCAGCCATTATGCCATTTTTCAAATTTTTGCCTTTATTGGGCTGGAATTTTTGGTCATTGTTTATGGACTTCTTGGCCTGCTTCATGAATATGCCTCATTAAATGCGAATTATGTTTGATTCCCCCTTAGCAAAAATTGGATAGACCTGTCATGAACAAACAAAAATTTCTTCTTACCGCTTTGTCATTATCATTGGCCGCGCCTTTTATCACCTCTTGCGGTGAAGGAACAATGGCGGATGAAAAACAAGCAATGGAAAGCAGCATTGCGGGAGCAAAAATTGGCGGAGCGTTCACTTTAACCAATCAAGATGGCGGTAAAACCAGCTATAGCGATTTTGATGGCAAATATCGGTTAATTTATTTTGGCTATACTAATTGCCCCGATATTTGTTCGCCTGACACGCAAAATTTAATGGCCGGCCTTAAAATGTTAGAAAATCAGGCACCCGAAAAGGCGGCCTTAATCCAGCCCATTTTTGTGACGGTCGATCCCCAACGCGACACGCCAAAAGTGTTAAAGGAATTTGTCAGCGCCTTTCACCCGCGCCTTATCGGTTTAACGGGCAGCGAAGCGGAAATTGCCGATGCCGCGAAAAAATTTGTGGTTGTGTATAATAAGGTCGAAGGCAGCAGCCCGGAAAATTATTTAATGGGGCACAGCCAAACCGCATTGTTAATGGGAAAAAAGGGTGAACCCATTGCGCTCATCTCGCTCGACAATCCCAATACACAGGAAAATGAGGGTGACCCTGCAAAGGTATTTGCCGAATTAAATAATTGGGTTGTGGCGCCATAATTTTGATGAAAAGCCAGCGCAAATTTTGGGAGCTTCCCCTTGAAAAACTTGACCGTGCGGAGTGGGAGGCTTTGTGCGATGGATGCGGCAAATGTTGTCTTCACAAGGTGGAGGATGATGACACAGGGGATATTTATCACACAAATATAGCGTGCAAATTATTGGATTTGGAAAGCGCAAGATGCAGCGATTATCGCCACCGGAAAATATTTGTACCCGATTGCCTGCGCCTATCGCGCAGTCGAATAAGGGAATATAGCTGGCTGCCACCAACCTGCTCCTATGTATTGCGGGCAGATGACCAACCCCTGCCCGAATGGCATTATTTAATCAGCGGCGACACGCAAAGCATATATAATGCTGGCCAATCGGTGCGTGGGCGGGTTATATCAGAAAATGATGCTGGACCGATTGAGCGCCATATTCTCAAAGAACCATTATGACCCGCAATTCACAATTGACGGCCATGATTACCCGATTTTAATCACCCGCAACGCGCGCGCGCGCAATATATCACTGCGCGCCGACCCAGTGCGACGGGAAATTCGCATCACCATGCCCAACTATGCCCAGACCAGCCAAGCATTGGAATTTGTGGAAAAAAAACGCGAATGGTTAAGCGCGAAATTATCACTTGCCGCAAAACATATCCCCTTTGACCATCGGGCAATAATTGGAATTTGCGGCGAAGAGGTGGAGATTATATGGGATGAAACCGCCAGCCGTCATGTAACATTAAAAGAACAAAAATTATATGTGGGCGGGCCGCGCGACCATATTTCCCCGCGAATAACCAGATGGATAAAAGCACAGGCGCGGAAAATTTTTGCCAAAGATTTGGCCCATTATTGCCAGAAATTGGGCGTAGCGACCCCGCGCCTTTCCATTGGCGATCCGCGCAGCCGCTGGGGCAGTTGTTCCTCCAATGGGACGATAAGGATAAGCTGGCGTTTATATTTTGCCCCGCGATTTGTGCAACGCGCCGTCATCGCGCATGAGGTGGCGCATTTGCGGCATATGGACCATAGCAAGGCATTTTACGCCTTGTTAGACATATTATATGAAGGAAATCGCAAACAGGCGGATAAATGGTTGAAAATGCATGGCACGGGCCTGCACATGGTGGGGCGTGAATGAATTTTTTTATCAAGCGTTCATAAAAATGAAGATTTTTACTTTTTAATGCTTCACATTTACCCCTGCACTCGCCTACACTAATTATATTGCGCCGCACAAGAGTCGCAATTTATACTAATATCAAGCGCGGAGTATGACATGGAACAATTAGTAAGCACCGAATGGCTAGCCAAGGAAATGGGTGCCTCTGACCTACGGATAATTGACGCAAGTTGGTTCATGCCAGATAGCGGCCATGACGCCCGCGCCGAATATGAAGCAGGCCATATTCCCGGCGCCGTATTTTTCGATGTTAACGAAATTGCCGATAACAGCTCCTTACCCAATATGTTGCCCAGCGCCGAAAAATTCGCCAGCCGCATGCAATCGCTTGGCCTTGGCGATGGCAGCCGTGTTGTGGTGTATGATAATAGCCCGTTTAAAAGCGCCACCCGTATTTGGTGGATGCTGACCCTGTTCGGCGCACATAGTGTGTCGGTGCTTGATGGCGGTCTTGCCAAATGGATTGCCGATGGCCACGCATTGGAACAGGGCAAACCAAATTTGCGCCACCGCCATTTCACCGTTTGGAAAGATGACGCATTGGTTAAAAACAAGGCGGATATGCTGGCCAATATTGACAGCTCCAATGCCGAAGTGGTTGACGCGCGCGGCGCAGAACGTTTTGCTGGATCTGGCGAAGAACCACGTGCAGGCATGGCGGCGGGTCATATTCCAGGAAGTAAAAACCTGCCCTATGATCAATTGTTAAACGCCGATGGCACATGGAAACGCGGCGATGATTTACGTGCCGCATTTGACGCGGCGGGCGTTGATTTGGATAAACCCATGATTACCACCTGTGGTTCGGGAATGACCGCCGCAGTGGTATTTTTTGGCGCAAAATTGCTCGGCAAAACCGACATTGCGCTTTATGATGGCAGCTGGGCCGAATGGGGCAGCGATGCCAACACGCCAAAGGCAACATCATAAATTATTGTAGATTGGATTGGCAATGGCGCATGAAGTGGACGGTAAAAAAACCGATCAAAATGCGCCAAATATGGCCACCAAAATCACCCATGGCGGCCGCCGACCGGAATGGACCGGCGCGGTCGTCAATCCGCCCGTCTGGCGGGCCAGCACCCATTTATATGAAAATGTTGCCGCGCAAAAATCCGGCGTAAAATCAGACAGCGACACAAAATTTTTTTATGGCCGCCGTGGGTCGCCGACACAGTGGGCATTGTCCGACGCGCTGACTGATATGGAGGCTGGCGCGCATGGTACATTATTATTCCCCTCTGGCGTTGCGGCCATCAGCTGCGCCTTAATGGCTTTATTAAATCCCGGCGATGTGTTGATGATGAGCGATAATGCATATGATCCATCGCGTGCCTTTGCTAATGGCACGTTAAAACGCATGGGCATTGAAACGCGTTTTTACAAACCCATGGACACACAAGACGTCATTGCCCAAATGTGCGGCAAAACCCGTGTCATTTTGTTGGAAAGCCCGGGCAGCTTAACCTTTGAAGTGCAAGATGTGCCCGCCATTTGCGCAGCAGCCAAAGAACGCGGCATTGCCACCATTTTGGACAATAGCTGGGCCACATCCTATTTCTTTCCTGCCATAGAAAAGGGCGTGGATATCAGCATGCTTGCGGGCACAAAATATATTGTCGGGCATAGCGATGTGATGATGGGCAGCCTGACCAGCACCGAGAAATATTGGAAAAAATTGCGCCAAACTGCGCGTGAATTTGGCCAAATATTTTCCCCTGATGATGCTTATTTGGCGCTACGCGGGCTTCGCACCATGGCGGTTCGTTTGGATCAGCATGAAAAATCGGCATTGAAAATTGCCACATGGTTGGAACAACAATCACGGGTTATTAAGGTGCTGCACCCTGCCCTTGCCTCTTGTCCGGGCCATGAAATTTGGCAACGCGATTTTAAGGGGTCTTCGGGGCTATTTTCATTTATCTTGGATGGAAATGAGGAACAGGCAGAAGCTTTTGTCGATGCGCTGAGCCTATTTGGCATTGGCTATAGCTGGGGCGGGTTTGAAAGCTTGGCGCTATTAACCCATCCTGAAAAACATCGCAGCGCGACCCATTGGCCGAAAAATGGGGAGGCAGAGCAAAGCGGCGCGGTCATCCGCCTGCATATTGGGTTGGAGGACATAGATGATTTAATCGCCGACCTTGCCAATGCATTTAAAAACATGCCATAATGTTTTTATGAATTTATCACAAATCATCGAAAATATTCAAGGCCGCATCCCCGACACCGTTAATGAAGTGGAGCTGTTTAGCTCCTTTGCCTTAATCATCATGGCTGCGTTTATTTCGTGGATAATTGCCAAATTTCTCGCGCCAAAATTATCGGCCAAATTTGGGGAGCATGAAGGCACAATATTTGAGCTGTTAAAATTTCTACCCAAAATAATTTTTGAACTTTTATTCGGTGTCATCATGCTGTCCGCTTTGGCATTATGGTCATGGCAAATTTATGCCGAATTTTGCATTGGATTTGCGGCGGCGCTGGCCATGGCGGCGGCATTAAACCATTTATTACGGGCGGCAAATATTGGTTATTTTGCCTCCGTTGGTTTTTCCATCATCGCTTTTTTCTTTATTTTCACCCAATCAATTGGCGGCCTAACATCCTTAAATATCATATTAAGCTCCATTGGTTTTTCCATTGGGGAATATCGTTTTACATTATGGACGGCAATATCGGGAATTTTTGCCATCATCCTTTTATTGGCCATGGTCCGGCTTAGCAGCCGTGTGATTAAGGCAATATTGCTGCGTAACCCCAATTTGGATGATGCCCAAAAGGCATTGGGCGAGAAATTATCGCTTGTCACGTTGGTGATAATATCATTCTTCATTGGCATTGATATTTTGGGCATTGACCTGACGGCTCTTGCCGTTTTTTCCGGTGCATTTGGTTTGGCCATTGGTTTTGGCCTACAAAAAACATTTGGTAATTTAATTGCCGGCATTATTTTATTGATGGACCGTTCGATTAAACCGGGCGATGTCATTGCTGTGGGCGATAGTTTTGGCGAGGTAAAGAAAATTGGCATTCGCGCGGTTTCCGTGATTACCCGCGATTCCAAAGAACATTTAATTCCAAATGAAAATTTAATGACCAATGAAGTGGAAAATTGGTCATATACCAGCCGCAAGGTGCGGATAAAAATTCCCGTTGGCGTTTCATATAATAGCGAGATGGAGCTGGTCGAAAAATTGATGATACAGGCGGCCAGCGAAACGCCGCGCGTGTTGAAACGGCCCGCGCCTGCCATTTGGTGGTCAAATTATGGCGCGTCCAGCGTGGATTTTGAAATCATGGTTTGGATTAGCGATCCAGAAGAGGGCGTCGGCAATATCCGTTCCGCCGTGTTAAGAAGATTATGGTTTTTGTTTAAAGAAAATGACATTGAAATTCCATTCCCACAACATGATTTGAACATTCGCACCATAGATGATGAATTGGTTTCAAAATTAACGATATTGTCTAAAGACGCCCAAACAGCAAAGAAAATATCGAAAAAACCATCAAAATCGCAATGATATTGCAAATATATATGTGGCGCATTTGCAACAGAGAAAATTAGAAAACAAATTTTCTGCCATTTTATACTTGTTAGCATGTGCAACATTGTCCATGTAAAGAATCTAAATGATTGTCACGGTGCCCAGATGATGGGCAGACAGAATAGGCAACATTTTCGCGCGTTGGGACATGTGTTCGCTTATAATAAAGGGATTAAATATGTTCACCTCTCCTGCCAATTTCGGCAAAATGGCTGTTTCTGGCCTTCTCCTATCACTTTCCACCACTGCATTATCTTCTGCTGCATTTGCGCAGGAAAATGACAGTGCAACCGCAGCACCCGGCCCAATTGAAATTTCCGGCAATGTTGCGCTTACCTCTGATTATCGTTTTCGCGGCATTGGTTTTTCCGATGGCGATATTGCCGTTCAAGGCGGCATTGATTTAAGCCATGAAAGCGGTTTTTATGTCGGCACATGGGCTTCATCTATCGAAGACAGCCCAACCTATGGCCATACCGAACTTGACATTTATGGCGGTTGGTCCGGCGATATTGCCAGCGGATTAAATTTGGATGTTGGTTTATTATATTATGCTTATCCAAATGGCAAAGTTGGCCCTAGCGAATATTTTGAACCCTATGCCAAATTATCTGGTTCATTGGGTCCTGCAGAATTGACCGTTGGTGCGGCCTATGCCCCCAAACAACAAGCAATTGGCAGCAATGACAATATTTATGTTTTCACCGATTTGGGTGTCGGCATCCCCAACACGCCCATCACGTTAAACGGTCATTTTGGATATAATAATGGTTCGCTTTCTGCGGTCAGCCTAGACGGGGATTATATCGATTATTCAATTGGCGCCGATTATGCGATTACCAGCAAATTGACCGGTTCGTTGAAATTTGTTGGCACAGACCGTGACACACCAAAATTTAAAGGCTTTAACGACGACGCCGTCGTGTTCACATTGGGATATAGCTTTTAATATCGGTTAAAAAATACCCAGTTAAAATGGGGGGAAGAATGGTCGGCCCAAATGGGTCGGCCATTTTTATTCGTCCGCGCAAAGAAATCCCAGAAAATTAAAACAAATCAATGACTGGCGGCGATCAATTTTTGCGTTATTGCGGCCTTTGGATGGGCAAAAATATCCATATTATTGCAAAATTCGGCAATCGCGCCTTTTTCCATTACCGCAATATGATGCGCCATTTGCCGAGCCAATGCCACATCATGGGTAATGAAAATCAATGCCAAGCCGCGCTCCGATTGTAATTTGCGGAATAAAGCGCAAATTTGCTTTGCAATCACTGGATCAAGGGCGCTGGTCGCCTCATCCAATAATAAAATTTCTGGGTCAGCCGCCAATGCACGGGCAATGGCAATTCGCTGTGCCTGCCCCCCCGAAAGGCTGGCCGGTTTTCGGTCCAAAAAACTTTCATCCAAACCAACTTCATTTAATAAATAAATGATTTTCTCCCTTCGTGCCTTGCGATCCATTTCGGGATAAAATGAACATAATGGCTCTGCAATAATATCCGTCACCCGCCACATGGGGTCTAAACTGGCCATTGGATCTTGAAATACAGGTTGCAACAATCGCCGATTATCGGCGCTGCGTTTTTGGGATATGGGCAATATCTTGCCCAATAGGGTCAATTGCCCTTGTTGATATGGGCCAAGGCCCGCTATTGCTCGGCCAAGCGTGGTCTTACCCGAACCTGACCCGCCAATTATTGCCAATGTTTCCCCGCGATGCAGCGTTAAATTGGCGTTTTTCACCGCCCGAATTTTGGAAATATCATTCCCGCCCCATGGCCAAAAAGCCCCCAATAAACTGCGATTGGGATTATCAAAGCTGATATTTAGGTCGCTTACCCGTAAAATATCCTGCCCCATTTTCCCCATGGGCGGCACAATATCGCTTAATTTGGGCATGGCGTTTAATAATTGCCGCACATAGTGCCCGTCCATATTATCATCGCCAATTTTAAGGGAATTTTCTCTAATTTCTTGCGGGCGACCCTTTGCCTCTATTTTTCCATTACGTAAAATAATAATATTATCGCTATCGGCCTCTACCGATAATATATCATGGCTAATCAATAACATCGCCATATTATTTTGGCGGCATAATTGTATAAGCAGCGCCATAATCTCCCGCCGTAGCAGGGCGTCTAACGCACTTGTCGGTTCATCCGCGATAAGCAATTTGGGGCGGTGGGCAATTGCCATGGCGATTAACACACGTTGGCGCTGCCCCCCTGATAACATATGCGGGTAAGAATTCAGCATTGCCGCGCCATCATCCAACCCCACCAATAATAGCAATTTTACCATTTCATCCTGTCCCTGTGGAACATCAAGATTTTGGGCCAGTGCCTCGGCCAAATGCGCCGATATGGTGCGATGCGGGGTCATGGCGGTTAAGGGTTGTTGAAACACAAAGCCAATATGTTCACGGCGCAGCTTGGCCAATTTTGCAGTATTTTGGGTAAGGATATTTTCCCCATTAAAATAAACAGCACCATGTGCATGGGCAATGCTTAACCCAAATGGCGTCATCGCCGACATGCTTTTTCCAGATCCAGACTCGCCGATTAAGGTGACAATTTCACCCGCCCTAACATCAAAATTTAATGGGCCAATAAATTGTTTTCCAGCAATGGAAATGACAGTATTTTGATAGGATAAAAGCAGGTTATTATCCATTATCATGCCCCTGATCCGGCAAAAATTTAACCCTCAACCCCTCCCCCAATAGGGTGAGGCAAATAATGATGGTGACCAACATGCCGCCCGATAATATTAACGCCATTGGTGCCATGTCCATATCCTCTGCCGCCTCATTCACCAAAATGCCAAGCGAGGTCATGGGTTCTTGCACGCCAAGACCAAGGAAGGATAAAAAGCTTTCCACCATCACCACGGACGGCACGGTTAACATTAAATAAGCAAAGGCGATGCCCGCAATATTGGGTAAAATATGCCTCCATAATATGCGCGGCGCAGAGATATTGGCCGCCTTTGCCGCCAAAATATAGGGCCGCGAACGCAGGCTTAACACCTGTCCGCGAACAATACGCGCCATGGTGAGCCATTCCACCGCGCCAATGCCAATAAATACCAACAATATTGAACGGCCAAATAAAACCATCAATAATATGACAATAAACATGAATGGCAGCGCATATAATCCATCGACAATGCGCATCATAATCTCATCAGTTTTGCCGCCAATCCACCCTGCTATGCCGCCCCAAATGACCCCGATAACCAATGCCACAATGGACGCGGCGGCGGCCACCATCAATGTAACAGCCGTGCCCGCGGCCAATCGCGCCAAACGGTCGCGGCCCAAATCATCACTGCCCAAAATATGGCCATGTTCAAAAAACCCCGCGCGCACATTATCCCAATCTATGCTAGCATTATCCCATGGCGATAAAAGCGGGGTTAACAACGTAAATGCCAAAATGGCGGCAAGGATATAGGCGGAAATTTTCATAATTGCCTGCTGCGTGGGTCAAGCCAGCCATAAATTAAATCAGCGCATAAATTGAACAAAATGATTAAACCGGCATATAATATCACCACCGCCAAAACCAAGGGGTAATCACGGTTTAACGCGCCCTGCACAAAATATCGGCCAAGCCCTGGCAATCCAAAAACCGTTTCAATAACCACCGCGCCGGTCAATAATCCCGCAGCCGCCGGTCCCAAATAACTTGCCACCGGTACCAATGCAGGGCGCAGCGCATGGCGGGTTATAATCCGCCATTCATCAATACCACGCGCGCGCGCGGCGCGGATATGATCCTGTGGCAAAATGCTGGCCAATCCGGCCCTGCTTAATTTTGCAATCGCCCCCGAAATCGGCAATGCCAATGAAATGACAGGCAGGATAAGCCATAAATGTCCCTCCCCTTGGCCTGACACTGGAAACCAACCAAGCCACAGGCCGAATATCATCGCCAATAAAGGGCCGGTAACAAAGCTGGGCAATGCGGTTAAAATAGTGGCCGCGCCCATCATGATTTTATCAGGCAATTTTCCCGCATATAATGCCGAGGCAATGCCCGAAAAAATACCCAGCGCACTAGACAGTAATAAAGCATAGCCGCCTAGCATTAACGATAGCGGCAGGCTTTGCCCGACAAGCTGCCCCACGGTAAAATCGCGATATACCATTGATGGGCCAAAATCCCCCTGTGCAATATTTCCCAAATATAGGAAAAATTGCTGAATAATCGGCAAATCAAGCCCATAGGCCGCATTTAAGCTTTGCCTTAATTCATCCGAAATTGGCCGTTCCCCATCAAATGGACCACCCGGGGCAAGCCGCATCATCACGAAAGACAAAAATATAATTGCCAATAATGTGGGAATGGCCGTTCCAAGCCGTTTAAGGATTAACCTGCCCATTTATATATCACCATAGTATGGATATGCCCATATTATGCGAAATATTCCATAATTATTTGACGGAGGCGATATGATTAAAAATCAATCGCAATACCCTTATGCTCCCAATCGCCATAGCGTACGGGGTTTTTGCGCTCTGCATCTGGCTCATCGGGCATTGCCACCTGTTGCGGCTGTGGCACGGGATCTGATTTACGAAGATCATAGGGCAAATCCAAATGCGCCGGACGCCGAAGCGCGCGTTTTGTGCCGCCTATTGTATCGGCAATTGTATTGTTAATTGTATCGTTAATATTCTGACCCAAAATATTGCCAGCAACATCGTCTTTATCATGATTATTTACATTGTCATTGGTCATATTCCATCACCTTTTCATTGGATTTTAAGCGATTATTGACAATATTACATATATTGAAAGACTGTCAGTCCATTCTTATATCGGCTATATCGTCGATATATCAAGCGATAGAGAGTGAATTTTTTTGTAAAGGGAAGCACAAAATGAATATGATGAAAACAACCATGTTATTGGCTGCTTTAACCGCTTTATTCATGGCGCTTGGCTTTACCCTGGGCGGCAGCGGCGGCGCGATATTGGCGTTAATTGTCGCAGCGGGCATGAATTTATTCACATTTTGGAATGCCGATAAAATTGTATTGAAAATGCATAATGCGACCGAAGTCGATGCACAAAGCGGCGGCGATTATTATGCAATGGTCGCCAAATTGGCACGCAATGCCAACATGCCCACGCCCCGCGTTTATATTATCGACACGCCAAACCCCAATGCCTTTGCCACTGGACGCGACCCCGAACATGCCGCCGTTGCCGCGACGTCGGGATTGTTAAATATGCTTGATCATCATGAAGTTGAAGGGGTGATGGCGCATGAGCTGGCCCATATTCGCAACCGCGATACTTTGATTATGACCATGGTCGCCACCATTGCAGGCGCCATTTCCATGCTGGCCAATTTTGGCATGTTTTTTCGCGATCGCAATGCCGGACTTGCCGGAATATTGGCAGTTTTCGTCGCTCCCTTTGCCGCGATGATTGTGCAAATGGCAATCAGCCGCACCCGCGAATTTGGCGCGGATAAAACCGGCGCGGAGATAAGCGGCAACCCGCTTGCCCTTGCCTCTGCCTTGGCAAAAATTGCCGGACCCGCCGCGCATATCCCCAATGAAGCAAGCGAGCGCAACCCCGCCGCTGCGCAGCTTTACATTGTGCCAACTGGGTTAAAATCCATGTTCTCCACCCATCCCGCGACCGAGGATAGAATCGCCGCATTACAGCAATTGGCCGATGAAATGGGCCAAAATGGTGGCGATTCTTCTGCTGGTGGTTCAAATGACGGCGGTTTTTCTGCTGGCGGTTTTTCTGCTGGCGGTGATTTAACCGGTAAAGTAAATCATGATTTAAGCGGCCCACCACGACGCAGCGCATTAAACCCCTTTGCCGATTGACATGGGTTTTTCGCAAATTTACGCATTTTTGCATAAAAAATATTATATTTGATAAAATTGCCCCATGCTTGGCAAATACAGGCTGCAATAGCAGTTCCAATTCACGTCAACATGGTTTAAGCGGCCAGCATGGAAAAACAAATTTCAGGATTGGCCGCGCGAACCGCCGCTTTACAAATGTTGGATGCGGTGCTGCGGCGCGGGGAACATCTGGATCAGGCGCGCCATGCCTATATTAAAAAATTAAACCCCAGTGATGCGGCAATGGCAATGGTCATCGCCAATGAAACATTACGTTATTTAATTGATATTGATGCCTTAATCGACAGTCAAACCCGAAATATCCTGTCCGAAGATGCCAAGGTGCGGATGGTGCTGCGCATGTCATTGGCGCAATTATTTATCATGGAAACACCGCCCCATGCGGTGATTTCTACCTCGCTTGCCCTGTTACAGGGCGGGCCGCGTAAATTGGCGCATGGGGTTATTGGGTCATTATTAAGGGCCGAGGCGCAATTACCCGATACGCCGACCATGCCCCCCTTTGCCGCGTTAAAATGGTTAAAGGATTGGGGTCCGCAAATGGTGGAGGACAGCCGCATTTTATTTGCCACCGCGCCCAGTGTGGATCTTTGTTTAAAAGATGCGGGCCATTTGGAAAAAATGTCCGAAACATTGGCCCAAGATTTGATCGAAGGCGTCAAACCCATATCTTTAATGGCGGGTCATATTCGCATGCCGCGCGGGCAAGCGGTCGATGCCCTGCCCGGATTTGATGAGGGTGAATGGTGGGTGCAGGATATTGCCGCACAAATTCCCGCCCGCATCTTAAATGATCTGATGGCTCAAAAAGGTAAAGACGCGCAAAGCGGCGATGTGCTTGACCTTTGTGCTGCGCCGGGGGGCAAAACAATGCAGCTTTGCGCCGCAAAACACCGCGTCACCGCGCTTGATGTATCGGAACGCCGCGCGCGCCGATTACAACAAAATTTGGACCGCACGGCAATGGATGCCAATATCGTCATCCATAATTTGTTGAAATGGAAAGGCGCGCAAAGCTATGATGCCATATTGCTTGACGCGCCATGCACGGCCAGCGGCACTTTCCGCCGACATCCTGATATTATTCAAAAAATTGACGATCGCGACATTGCCAAATTGGCCGCATTACAATCGGAAATGTTCGCCCATATTGCCAAATGGGTCAGGCCGGGTGGATTTATTATCTTTGCCACATGTTCACTTGAACGCGAAGAGGGTGAGGATCAATTACAGAAATTCCTTTCTGAACATGGCGATTTCACCGCCGTCCTGCCTGATATGTCGGCCTATCCTATTGCCCCTATAAATGGTGAATTTATTCCCGAAAAAGGGGTCAGGGTCCTGCCCAATAATGCGATGGAACATGGCGGTATGGATGGTTTTTATGTCGCCGCCGTTCAAAAAAATGCAAATATGAAATAATTGACAGAAATAAATCGGCAGATTTGATAATATTATATATATTATAGAAATAAACATCGTGAATCCGGCCCCTGCATCTTGCCAAAAATCATGGGTCTAGTCTATGAGGCGGCATGACCAATAATATCAAAATTGCTCCGTCCATCCTTTCCGCCGATTTTGCCCAATTGGGGGCAGAAATTGCGCGTATTGATGCGGCGGGCTGTGACTGGATCCATATTGATGTGATGGATGGCCATTTTGTGCCCAATATCACCATCGGGCCACAGGTGGTAAAGGCCCTGCGCCCACATAGTGAAAAGCCATTTGACGTTCATTTAATGATTTCACCCGTTGATCAATATATTGACGCATTTGCCGATGCCGGCGCCGATATTATTTCCTTTCACCCAGAGGCAGGGCCTCATATGCACCGCACGGTGCAAAGCATTAAAGCACGCGGTGTGGGCGCAGGAATTGTGCTAAACCCTGCCACATCGTTAAGCTGTCTTGACCATATAATGGGTGATATTGACCTAATTTTGGTGATGAGTGTGAACCCCGGTTTTGGTGGGCAAAAATTCATCCATAGCCAGCTTGAAAAAATATCTGCCATTCGCAAAATGATTGATGCATCAGGCCGTGATATCCGCTTGGAAGTGGATGGCGGTATTGACCGTGCCACTGCGCCGCTTGCCATATCGGCGGGCGCCGATGTGTTGGTTGCTGGCACCGCCACTTTTACCGGCGGCCCAGATAAATATGCCGAAAATATCGCCGCCCTGCGCGGACAATGAATAATAGAGCGGATGCCCCCAACATGCGCGATGACAATCAATCTGGCCATATTGTTGAAAATAAAATGGACAATATTGATTCCAGCCATGCATTAATAGTGCAGGATGCAGAAGGCGGATTTCAATCCATATTCCATAAAATTCGCCATGCATATTATCGCACAATATGGCGCACGCCATTGCACCGCGCGCGATTATCGGGAAAGGCGCCGTTAAAATTATTGGCCGCACCCATTGATCCTTTTTCGGGTGATGAAGTGCGCGGATCGGCGCTGCGCGCAGGTAAAATGCAATTTCGCGGCATGGATTTGGACATGCGCGATGCCAATCTTTCCGCGCCCGTCATTCCGCCTGATTTTACCGATTATTTGCACCGAATGGATTGGCTGCGTGATTTATCCGCCTGTGCCAATCGGGGGCAAATTATCGCTATTGCGGAGAAATATTGTGCTGCTTGGCTTGAAGAAAATGGCGGTAATGTAAAAAATGAAGCATGGCGCGGGGATAATATCGTCTGGCGCTTTATCAATATGGCGCATCATGCGCCCTTAATCCTATCCAGCAGGAATAGCGATTATCGCCGCGATATTTTGAACCATTTTGCCGATATGGCCGATGAAATGGACAAAATTGCGCCCATGATTAAACATGATTATGTGCGCGTGGTAATTTGGTGCGGTGTGCTCGCCGCCGGTTTATTATTGCCCGATGGCAAGGAACGTTTAACCATTGGTCAGGATGCATTAAAAAAGGCATTGGACAAGGCAATTTATAATGATGGCGGCTTGGCATCACGTTCCCCTGCACAGTTAATTGAGTGCTGCAAATTATTAATTTTAACAGCAAATATTTATACCGCGCGCGGCATGATGCGCCCGCAATTTTTGGACCAGCATATTGCCAAAATCATCCCGGCGATTTTATGTCTAAGGCATAGTGATGGCGGTCTGGGCGCATGGCAGGGTTCGGGCCATGGTACGACCAATTTGGTGGAACAAATATTATCCGCCTCCCCCGTTACAGCGCGGCCGCAACGCCAATCCAAAACTTGGGGATATCAACGCATATCTGCCGGCAAATCGGTTTTAATTATCGATGCTGGCCCACCACCGCTTGCCAAAAATGCTTGGGTCAGCTGTGCCTCCACCTTGGCCATTGAATTTTCATTTGCCGCCCAACGCATCTTTATCAATTGCGGTGGCGGCGCCTTGGCCAGCCACGCGCTGCCCGCTGATTTAGCGCGCGGCCTGCGCACCACGGCAGCGCATAGCACATTATGCGTTGAAAATGTGAACAGCACCGCCATTTTACCCGAAGGAAAATTGGGCAAGGGGGTAAATATTGTCGATTTGGAACGGCGAGATGAGGACCAGCTAACCCGCCTAACCGCCAGCCATGATGGATATGTGCGCAATTTCGGTTTCATCCATCAACGCAGCATCACCCTGAGGTCAGATGGATTGGAAATGCGCGGCAGTGATATTTTATTGCCCGCCGAAAAGGCAAAGCCAAAGGCCGAAACCCAATATGAAATCCGATTTCACCTTGGCCCGAATATTGATTTATATAGCGGGGAAGAAAAGGGTTCAATTTTGTTGCGGCTGCGCGATGGCAGCAGCTGGTTATTTCAGGCATCGCAATGCGAGGTTAATGTAGAAGACAGCCTGTGGGTCAATGAAGAAGGCGAGCCAGCAGAGACACAGCAAATAATTTTAACGCATAAAAGCGAACAGGGCGGATCATCCACCAATTGGTCGCTTCAATTTATTGGATAAGGGGTACATCATGGACAATCGCGTCATAAAACGGGCATTATTATCGGTATCGGACAAAAATGGTCTTGTCGAATTGGGTCAAGCATTGGCCCAGCGCGATGTGATGTTAATTTCCACCGGCGGCACGGCAAAGGCGCTGCGCGATGCGGGGTTGACGGTGTCGGATATTTCCGATGTCACCGGATTTCCCGAAATGATGGATGGGCGCGTCAAAACCCTGCATCCCAAGGTGCATGGCGGCTTGCTTGCCGTGCGTGATAATGAAGAACATGTCGCGGCCATGAAAGCGCATGAGATTGAGGCGATTGATCTGGTCATTGTGAACCTATATCCCTTTGCCCAAACCGTGGCCAAGGGCGCGGACCGCGATGAAATTATCGAAAATATTGACATTGGCGGCCCATCAATGGTGCGAAGCGCGGCCAAAAATCATGACGCCGTCACCATCATTACCGACCCATCCGATTATGAAAGCTTAATCGCCGAATTGGCGGCGCATGATGGCGCGACTAGCCTATCATTTCGCCGGAAAATGGCGGCCAAGGCATATGCCGCCACAGCCGCATATGACAGCATGATTGCAAGCTGGTTCGCCTTTGCCGATCAGGGACAATTATTCCCCGAAACCCTTACCTTTGGAGGCACATTGGCCAGCACGCTGCGTTATGGCGAAAATCCGCATCAACAGGCGGCATTATATTTACCCACGGGCATGGCCGCACGCGGGATTAGCGCAGCTGAGCAGGTGCAGGGCAAGGAATTATCCTATAATAATTATAATGATGCCGATGCCGCATTGGAATTGGTCAGCGAATTTCGCGACGGCCCGCCCACCGTGGTCATTGTGAAACATGCCAATCCCTGCGGTGTGGCCAGCGCGGATAATTTAATTGATGCCTATCATGCCGCACTGCAATGCGACAGCGTGTCGGCATTTGGCGGAATAGTTGCGGTCAACCGCCCATTGGATGGCCCAACAGCAGAGGCAATAACCGAAATTTTCACCGAAGTCGTCGCTGCCCCCGCCGCCGATGATGCGGCGCGCGCCGTTTTTGCCAAAAAGAAAAATTTGCGTCTGCTTATCACCGGTGAATTGCCTGATCCCGCCCGCCCCGGCTTAATGGTAAAAAATATTACCGGCGGTTATTTATTGCAAAGCCGCGATAATGGTCATGTGGCCGATGATGAATTGAAAATCGTGACCAAACGTGCACCAACCGCGCAAGAATTGGCCGATTGCCGTTTTGCATGGACGGTGGCAAAACATGTTAAATCAAATGCCATTGTATATGCCAAAGATGGGATGACAGCTGGCATTGGCGCGGGGCAAATGAACCGCCGCGATAGCGCACGCATTGCCGCGGCAAAGGCGTTGGAGGCCGCAGAAACCTATGGCTGGGATGCATCACGCACCATTGGCAGCGCGGTAGCATCTGATGCATTTTTCCCCTTTGCCGATGGATTATTGGCCGCAGTGGAGGCAGGGGCAACCGCCGTCATTCAACCGGGCGGTTCGATGCGCGATCAAGAGGTTATTGATGCCGCTGATGAAGCCGGCCTTGCCATGGTCTTTACCGCAATGCGCCATTTCAGGCATTAAATTTTACCATATTATAAAATTATGGGTAAAAAAAAGGGGCAGTAAATTGCCCCTTTTCTTATATCTATGCCGCCAATATTAACGGGCGCGTTTCACATAATTGTTAAATTTGCCAGCCTGCGGTTTATCCGAACGGGGTTTATCCGAACGGGGACGATCATTGCGATCGCCGCGAGGCCTATCTGAACGTGGCCTATCTTCGCGCGGTCTATCTGAACGGGGACGATCAGGACGGTCACCACGTGGACGATCACCGCGAGGTCTATCTTCACGTGGTCTATCCGAACGAGGCCTATCTGAACGAGGACGATCTGAACGGGGACGGTCGCCAAATGGGCGGTCGCCGCGTGGCCTATCTTCACGTGGTCTATCCGAACGAGCGCGGTCGCCAAATGGGCGATCACCGCGAGGCTTATCTTCACGTGGTCTATCCGAACGAGCGCGGTCGCCAAATGGGCGATCACCGCGAGGCTTATCTTCACGTGGTCTATCCGAACGAGGGCGATCTGAACGCGGCCTATCTGAACGGGGACGATCACCAAATGAACGATCGCCGCGTGGCGCGTCTAATTTTGGACGACGATCACCTCCGCCTTCACCTTGCATCCGTTCGGGACGCCAATCACCATGGCCGCTGTCATTACGACCAACGCCATCGGCGCGGTGGTGGCTTTTGCCTCTAAATTCTTCTCTTGCGCCGCGTTCTGGACGGTCACCGCGGCCGCGCTCTGGACGATCGCCACGTGCACGGTCGGGACGGCCTCTACCGCCACCGGAACGTTCGCCGCGTGCGCCGCCCCGTCCTTCACCACGACCTTCGCCGCCGCCGCGCAGGCTGCGCCCGCCACGTTGTTCCTTCACCGCAATAGGTGCGGGTGAATTTTCAACGATATTGCGGAAATTTTCGGGCAATTCAACAATTGTTGCCTTTACCTTGGTCAATCGTTCAATGTCGCGTAAATAGGCCCGCTCATCCTTTGCACAGAAACTAACCGCCACGCCATCGGCACCGGCGCGCGCTGTGCGCCCAATACGGTGCACATATTGTTCAGCAACATTGGGCAATTCAAAATTGAAAACATGGCTTACGCCCGGGACATCAATACCGCGTGCGGCAATATCGGTTGCGACCAATATTTTAATCTCGCCACTGCGGAAATCTTGCATCGCGGCAGTACGTTGCCCCTGGCTTTTATTACCATGAATGGCAGCAGAGCGAATTTTCGCACCCGCCAAATGGCGCACAATACGGTCCGCGCCATGTTTTGTGCGCGCAAAAACCAATGCACGTTCAACATTTTCATTTTGCAAACGGTGAATTAACAGCGCATTTTTTTCATGCTGGTTCACAAAGGTCACATATTGATCAACACGCTCGGCCGTGGTGGATTCGGGGGTTACCGCAACACGGACAGGATTGTTTAAGAAACGACGGCCCAATTCCTCAATCGCCTTTGGCATGGTGGCAGAGAAGAACAGGCTTTGACGCTGTTTCGGCAACATTTTATCAATTTGTTTTAATGAATGGATAAAGCCCATATCCATCATTTGGTCGGCTTCGTCTAAAACGAAAATTTCCACGCCGTTTAAATGGAACGCGCCTTGATCAATCAAATCAATCAAGCGGCCCGGTGTCGCGACAAGAACATCAACACCGCGCGCCAATTTCTTTTTCTGGCTGTAAATGGGCATGCCGCCAAAAACGCATTGGACATTAAATTTTAAGTTGCGGCCATATTTGCGGACATTTTCCGCAATTTGGGCGGCAAGTTCGCGAGTCGGCGATAGGATAAGCATCCGGCATCCCTTTTCAGGAACAGGCACGACATTATTCGCCAAATGGTGCAATGAGGGCAAAGTAAATGCCGCGGTTTTACCAGTACCGGTTTGGGCGATACCGCAAAGGTCGCGCCCCTCCAATAATGCTGGAATTGCTTGGCGTTGAATGGGTGTAGGCTCGCTATAATCAGAAGCAGCCAAAGCCTTAAGGATGGGCTCGGCGAGCCCAAGTTCAGAAAAATAAGTCATGTATATTGTGCTTTCGCGTTCGGGGAATGTGCCGACAATATCTGAGACTTTTTTCATGTCACGGTTCGGCTCGTTGCCCGCCCTATGGCGAATTTAAATTCATTTGGCAAGGGCCGCGTGCAAAATAGTCGATTTATTTTTTTAAAACCCCATATGTAAAATATTCCGCCACTTGTCCGTTTAATCGATTCAAGACGCTTTATTTACTTGCTTTCATGGGCGTCAACCCTCTGTTTACTAATAGAGGGTAAGATAGGAAAAATCGCGTCTAAACACGCATGAACAATAGGTGTAAAAATGGACTTGAGCAACGGCGAAATTATTGATTGGAAAGTATTTTCTGAGACTAGGTCAATGCTTGGCGATAATTTCGCACGCATTTTGGGTTATTTTCGTGAAGATGGTATTAAATCGGTTGCGGCCATTGAAAGTGCGCTGCGTGAGAATAGTTCAGCAAAATTAGTCATCCCTGCACATACTTTAAAATCTGAAGCATGGCAATTTGGCGCGGTGAAGCTAGGACTTTTGGCGGAAAATATCGAAATGACAGCGCGCCATTTTGTGGAAATTCAACAAACACCAGAGGAATTATTGTCCGATGTGGTGAAATTGCGTGAATTATTTGAAACCAGCTTGGCCGCCTTTGATGCTGAGGCAAACCCCCTTGTTTCACGACAACAAAACAGCCCGCGCACCGCGATTTTTGGCCTGTCATCGCATTAAATAAATTAACCCGTCATCTTTTTTACGGATGACAGGCTAATCAATTTTATTATTGCCCATTGATATTTGGCAATGTGATTTTGGTTCAATCGCTGCTCGCGGGTGCGGAATTAAGCTGAATATAATTTTCAATTCCCATACGCTCAATTAAGTCAAATTGCTTTTCCAGCATATCCAAATGTTCTTCTTCGCTTTCCAAAATGCTGGCGAATAAATCGCGCGTCACATAATCACGCGCCTTTTCACAATATTCAACTGCATCGCGCAATAAGGGGATGGCCACATTTTCAAGGGCCAGATCACAGCGCAAAATTTCCTCAACATTTTCACCAATGTTCAACCGGCCCAAAAGTTGGAAATTGGGCAGTCCGTTTAAAAATAAAATACGTTCGGCCAATTGATCCGCATGCTTCATCTCATCAATTGATTCGTGGCGTTCCAATTCCGCCAATTTTGAAATGCCCCAATTATCCAGCATCCGATAATGCAACCAATATTGGTTCACTGCGGTCAATTCATTTTTTAATGCTTCGTTCAAAAATTCGATTATTTTTGGATCTTTGACCCTTGCGTCACCCATGATAATTATCTTCCTTAATTTTATTTTGGCTTGGCAGCCATATTTTATTCACAGATAATATATAGGGTGAATAACATCATTTGAAAAGCCCTGAAGGCCAAGAAAATTAAGGATTTCTGACGTTTATAATAACGCTATTGCTAAACGATTGCAGCTTGATTGCTGATAATATCTTTTGCAAATGAGAGGCATTGTCCACATTTTGGTTTACGGCCCAAACGGGCATATACGCTGCACGGCTTTTCACAGGGCGAACGCACGGCATCACGCAGTTCTTTTTCCCGGATAGCATTGCAAACACATATTACCATGATGTCGAATCCATTATTGCGACTTAATATCATTAACGATTACTGCGAATGGATTGCAATAGCAAGTGTAAATTTATTTTTTCATTGGTTGAAATGCGCCGCGCGATAATGAACGCCATAACCATTCAAGCGGCCCATAATGAAATGATAAGAGCCAGGGTTTCGACCAAAGCAGCATGACTGCCCAGCCCCCCAGCACAAAAAAATACAACATGGCGCGCGGCACCTCCCCAAAAAGCGCGCCGCCATAGCCATAAAAAATGCTGGTCATCAATATGCTGGTGCCGATATAATTTGAAAATGTCATGCGCCCCGCCGCAGCCACCCGCTCCATAAATGCGCCATGTGCATATTGGTGGATGAACAACATTAAACATGCAGCATAGCCAAATGTCATCATCATCTTCATCGGCGCAAACCAAATGACATAGGCATTTAACGCCAGAATCACCTCAAACCCGCTTTGCCATATTATCATGGCAAGGATGGCGGATAGGATGCCCCCAGCCCCAATTCCCCAATATACATATTTGCGCAATTTCTCAATTGACCAGCCGCCGGTAAAAAATCCGCTTTTCATCAATGCCATGCCAAATAGCATGAGGGGCAGGGTTTCAGTAAATAGATATAATAACGAATTTAACGGCCCAAATGTTTCATCCGTCATTTTGTGCTGTACTATTTCGCTATAGCTTCCCTGATATAATGTCACCTCTTCGATATTATATTCTTCGTCAAATTCGCGCTGCAATTGGGCATATTCCGAAACTTCGGCCTTGCTTGCTCTTGGGGCTTCGGCGGCGATTTTAACAAAAAATATACTCCCCATTATAATGGCAAGCAACATATTGGATGTCACAAATATGCCCGCGCCAATTTTGAACAGCGACTTTACGCTTTGATGGCGAAACATCCATGCGACACAGCCACCAATTGCATATAAAAATAATATATCGCCCCACCAGATGAAAAAATAATGCAATAAGCCAAAAATTAAGAGCCAAAACATACGGGCGAAATGCACTTTTTTTGCATTTTCCCCCTTTGCTTCGGCGCGCTCGATAATCAACATCATGCTCACCCCGAATAATAGGGAGAAAAGCCCGCGCATTTTACCATCAACGAAAATGGTAGATAAAGCCCATGCCCATAAATCAGCCGCATTTGCCGTGCCCCATGCCTTTGGATTAACAATGGCATTTTCCGGCAGAGCAAATGCCAATATGTTCATGACCAATATGCCCATTACCGCAAATCCGCGCATCGCATCCATGCTGATATGGCGTTTCATGCCTTCTTGCTTAACATGCATGGCGAGCGCCTTTCATAAAATTGGCATTATTACATTATTATAACCAAGAGGATATGTCAGCCAACGGCTTTTTATGGGTTGCATGAACGGGAATGGTCGCATCCTTTGCCGGTTTGCCGACCACCAAAAGCATCACCGCCTTTTCATGATCGGGCCGATCGCATAATTTGTTCAAAAATCCCATGGGATTTGGTGTGTGGGTTAATGTGGCAAGTCCCGCCTGATGCAATGCGTGGATTAACATTCCCGTGGCAATTCCCACGCTTTCGGTGACATAATAATTTTGTTTCATGTCACCGGCATTCATACCGCCCTTACGCTGGCCAAAAATGGCGATTAAAAAAGGCGCGGTTTCCAAATATGGTTTGTCCGCATCAGTCCCCAATGGAGCAAGCGCGTCCAACCATTGCTGACTTGCCTTGGTTTCGTAAAATGTGCGCTCTTCATGCTCGGCCGCCTCGCGAAGCTCTTTCTTCTTTTCCGGTGAGGAAATAACCGCAAAATGCCATGGCTGATGATTTGCCCCATTGGGCGCAGTGCCCGCCGCCAATAAAGCATATTCAATCACCTCTATGGGGACTGCCTCATCAGAAAAATGGCGGCAAGTCCGCCTAGTTTTCAGATTTACATATGCCTGTTTGGCAAGGGAGATGCGCTGCTGATCACTATATTCGGGCAGGGCGCAATATGGAATATGGTCATGTTCTTTCATATATTAAGCGTTAAGCCGATAAAAAATATCTTTCAATCAGCATTTTTACTTGATTATTAACATTGTTGTAAGTAATTATATTTATATAGTATCAGACTCAATAAACTTAACCGCCCAAAAGGTTTATAAAATGGACAATAAAATCATCATCGACCCCCGCCGCAGCCACAGCAATTTTCGGCCCATAAAGGCGCTGCGTCATTTTCGTAATTTAATCGCGGATAAGGAAGATACCGAACAAGTTTTCCATATTATAGACAGCCTGCGCGGGAAAAAATTCATTGGTGAGGCGGAAAAATTCGCCCGCAGTGACTATGGGATTAAAATCTTAAACGACGAAAATAATTTGGTTGAATATTTGGATGATCATGCCACATTGCGCAAAACCCCAATGGGCAGCGTGGCCCATGCATATTGTGATTTCATGGAAAGCGAGGGGTTAAGCGCCGCTGGATTGGTCGCAGAATATGATAAATTTAGCGGCTCTATCCCCCAATATAATGACCAAATACAGGCATATGGCGACCGTTTGCGTGACACGCATGATTTATTTCATGTGTTAACGGGCTATGGCCGCGACCCACTTGGTGAGCAATGTGTGTTGGCATTCTCATATAGCCAGAATAAAAATTTGGGCGTCTATTTCATCGCCTATGCCGGTGGGTGGGAGGTTAAAAAACGCATTCCAAAGGGCATTCCCGTTTTCTCTGCAATTCGGCAAGCACAGAAAAATGGCGCGGCGGCAAAACGCATCGTTGAGCAAAGCATTATATCATTATTGTCCGAACAATTGCCCGATGCGCGCAAAAGATTAAATATCGGCGCGGCGGATCAATATCATCATGCAATTTCCCTTTGCAAGGATGGCGGTATTAACCCGCATGATTTATTGGCGCTGCCCGTTTAATGCCGGCAAAGCCTTTATAATTTAATTATATAGGGGCGCTGGGGTCACGAACCACAATCAATCCATTGCTAATCATGGATAATACAGGCCGATTATCCTGATTATACACGATAACGCGGCTTTTAAAAATGCCCATATCGGGCCGAGATTGCGATCTGCGTTTTTCCAAAATCTCGCTTTCCACGCGCAAACTGTCCCCAGGAAAAACGGGCATTAACCAGCGCAATTCATCTATACCAGGTGACCCCAGCCCTGCCTGACGCGTTTCGGCCATATTGGCGACCAACATGTTCATCGTCATGGCGCATGTGTGCCAGCCGCTGGCCGATAAACGGCCAAAATGGGTTTTCGCCGCCGCTTCATCATCCAGATGAAATGCCTGCGGATCAAATTTTTGGGCAAAATCGACCACATCTTCACGCGTGACATCATAATGGCCAAATTTCTGTGTTGATCCAACCTCTATATCTTCAAAATAAATAAATGCTTCAGCCATTATCTGCCCCCATTATTTCACTATTTTCTTGGCAATTTCATCATCGCCATCGCTAGGCAATGGAGTAATACCAGCCAATGCGGCGATAAGCCCATAAATTTCGACATTATCAAAACGTTCCAATGGCTTTTCCTGCCGTTTTATACCTACGCCCGCCGCAATGAAAAGCGCGTCCATCTCTGCCACATCATTATCATATCCATGTGCCCCGCCCTTTACCGGATAGGGCGAAGGGCCGGACAAAATCGTCCATCCCGCATCGGCAAGACAGATAATCGCCGCCACCCGCGCGTTGCTGCCATAATGGAGACGTTCGGGAAGATTTTCTTTGCGCACGCATTGCATATGTTCATGCGGTCTTTGTCCACCCGCCTTAATCAGCGCATCATAAACCAAATTATCCGTGCCTGCTTCGGGTTCAATGGCGGCATAGGGTCCGGTTTCCACCGCAATATATTGTTCCTTGGGCAAAATATCATTTAATTGAATGACGCGTTCATCGCTGGTCGCCATCATCCCATGATCCGCCACAATGACCAAATTCGCCTGTATATTCATGGATTGCAACATCATCACCAAATTGCCTATTTCTCCGTCCACTTTGGCAATTTCATAATTTACTTCATCGCTATCCGGACCAAATCTATGCCCCGCTGTGTCCACCGTATCAAAATATAATGTCACCAATTTGGGCCGAATGGCGGCGGGTCGCCGCATCCAATCCACCACGGTACGAACCCGCTGTGCATTATCAATATTTTGGTCGAAACGCAGCCAATCGGTCGGCCGGATTTTGCCATATTCTATCTCGCTGCCCGGCCAAAACATAGTGGCGGTGCGTATGCCCTGTTTTTCTGCCGTCACCCAAATTGGCTCGGCCTGTCCCCACCAAAATGGGTCAAGAGCCTGCCGTGCATCGCCAAGGGAGAATTTAACAGACGGCCGCGCCGGATCAATCATGCTATTGCCCACAATGCCATGATGATCGGGCCGTTTTCCCGTTACCAAAGTATAATGATTGGGAAATGTTTTGGTGGGAAAGGAAGGCCGCATCCGCGCGGTTGCCCCCGCATCGACCAAATTATTCAACACTGGAGTAATAGAACGGTCCAAATAATCGGGCCGAAAACCATCAATGGAAATTAAAATGGTGACGGAGCGGTTTTCGGAACTTTGCGTATCAACATCCGATAAACCCTGTGCCTGCGCCTGTGCCTGCGCGATGTTGGATAGGGAAAATGGGGCGGTGAAAAATGTGGCAAAAACCGATAAAGCAATAAGATATTTTTTCATATCCACATTGATAAATGGCCGATTAAACATTGTCACCCTTTATATGCACCGTCCCCAAAATTCCTGTTATTTACCCAAATCTAAACGGATAAATAAATTATAGCCCATGGGGTTATTGCCATAAAATGCATCCAATATTTTTGGTTTAATAAAGGCAGAGAGCGAACCACCTAGCGCAAGGTCAAGACGGCCCGTTATCGGCAATCGATAGGCATAGCCTGCCTGAAATTTGCTAATCCGGAAATTTTCATCATGATATGGGTCATGATGATCGGGAAACAATTCCCCATTACGGACATTTTCTAAACGGCCAAAAATGCTGTGCCGTTCATTTACATCCCAATTTACCTCGCCCAACCATGCGGTGTAATTTTCTTCGCCAATAATATCCTTATTGCTGAACGCCGCCATTGCCGACAGTCCATTTTCATTGGCATAATTTATTGACGCGGTGGTGCGTTGTTCATCATCCTCGGGATGTGCGGCCTCAGCCGATTTTAACCGGCCTGTGCTTATCTGCATCGCCCAATTTGACGTGGGGTTAAATGTTGCCCGCACGCTCCATGAATCCAATTTTGGCGTTTCAATGCCCCATCTTTCCTCATCGGGTTCTCTCCCCCGAAATGCCGATGCCTCCAATTGCAATTTTTGCGTCGCTATGCCCGTTGTTATAACGCCATAGGTGATATGCGTGCTGTCAAACCAATGATGGGTAATGGGCGCTTCGGGATTATATTTTGATGACCCACGGTGCATAAATACCGATGGGCCAAGGGCGGGCTCACCCACCGGTCCACCATAAAGAAATAATGCCGCATTATCCGTTATATTCACATCCACCCGCGCCGATAATTCCATGAAAAAATCATGCGGATGCTGTCTATCCACCAATGGTTCGCCGCCCGCTGTTTCTCCCGTGGCAAATAAATTGGGATATCCGCGATTGGACATTAATGGTTCAAGGCTGTTCATGCTGCGAAATTGCACCTTGCCCCAATTGATTTCTTTATTTGCCATCAACATTAACATGGATTGGACATATGCTTTATCATCACCGCGTGGCCCAGTTTGATTGGTGTAAACGCCATTAATAAATCCATGCGCCATGACCTTCCATTTTTTTGTTCCATATTCTTCATCGGCATGATGTTGGCTATGCCCACCCCCCTCGGCGCTGGGCAATCGGGCCGTTCCAGAACCATTGGTGGGCATTTCATTACCCTGATTTTCGTCTTCAGCCATTTGGCCGTGGTTCATTTTGCTGTGATCCATTTGACTATGATCTTGCGCCTCAGCCTGCGCAAAAAATAGCCAAGTGGCGAGCGTGAATGCGCCCGCAAATAAATATTTAACTTGCATGTAAAATTCCTGTTTTAAAAAATATAAATATGTAATTTTTTTGTTTCAGGATTTTGGCGGTGGGGTGTCGGGCATTGGATGACTGCCATATAAAATTTTTACCCCATATGTATATGGAGTTGATTGAGCTGAATTATTTATAATGGACGCAGCAAAAATATATTGCCCGCCAATACAGCCAATGCATTGGTGCATGATATGAAATTCATCGCCATTTTTGTCATTCATTGGATGCTGGTCGGGCTTTGCCGCCATTTCATGACAATTTTCGGCCATGCTTGATGCGCCATATATTTCCATCACATCATTTATCTCATGGCCCATATTTGGCATGGCCGCCGCAGGCAGCGCCAAAAAAACCAAAAATAATATGATGAAAATATGCCTTAACATGGCCAAGGCATAAACCAATTACCGCACCTCATCAAGCAGCCCATTTGTGCAACATGCTTGCATATAAATATTTTTGCCATATGCTATTGTAATTATTAAAACATAATGGAAATATATTGCAAGGAGTATGGACGTGAAATTATCTTTCATCGCACTGACGGCGGGAACATTATTTACATTGACCGCATGTGGGTCTTTTAAAGAATCCTTTAACAGCGAATTTGACAAAAAATTTGTCGAAGAATGCGTCGGCGGTGCCACACAAAAGGGCGCACCTCAAGAAATAGCCAGCAAGGCATGCAACTGCACATTGGATAAGTTAAAAGAAGGCAAGGCAGAGGACGAAATGTTATTGCCATCCGAAGAAGAAGCCATGACCGCCATGAAAAGCTGCGCCGGTGAAATGGGCTTAGTCGCTGGTCAATAAAATATAATGAAAGGGGCCGGATTTTAATGTCCGACCCCTTATTTTTATCAATGTTAAAATGCCAGATTCTGGGTAATTTATACGTTGAATTTGAAATGCAGGACGTCTCCATCCTTTACCACATATTCCTTGCCCTCTTGACGTAATTTGCCTGCATCGCGCGCGCCGCTTTCCCCATTGCATGCAATATAATCATCATAGGCAATGGTTTCGGCGCGAATAAATCCGCGTTCAAAATCGCTGTGAATTTCACCTGCTGCCTGCGGGCCTTTGCTACCCACCTCCACCGTCCATGCGCGGGCTTCTTTTGGGCCGACGGTGAAAAATGTGATAAGATGCAATAAATCATATCCCGACCGGATAACACGGCTTAACCCCGTTTCGGTCAGGCCAAGATCGGATAGAAATTCCATTCTTTCCTCCAACTCCATACCGACCAAATCCGCCTCAATCGCGGCGGAAACCACCACGCTATTCGCGCCGTCTGCCTTTGCCTTTTCGGCGACCTTTGCGCTATATTCATTGCCCGTTGCCGCATCCTCTTCGCCCACATTGCATACATATAATACGGGCTTACTGGTCAATAATTGGGCTTGGGCAAAAATACGCGCCTCCTCATCATCGCCCGGCACGGTCAGACGCGCGGGCTTACCCTCGCGTAATAATTCCAATGTTTGACCCAACACGCTGGCCGCTGCTTTTGCTTCTTTATCGCCCTGTTGCCCTTTTTTAATAAAGGCTGGAACACGTTTTTCCAGGCTTTCTAAATCGGAAAGCAATAATTCGGTTTCCACTGTCTCCGCGTCCGCAACGGGGTCAACATGATTATCGACATGTTGAATATCGTCATTTTCAAAACAACGCAGCACATGGACAATCGCGTCCACTTCACGAATATTGCCCAAAAATTGGTTGCCCAACCCCTCACCCTTTGACGCGCCGCGCACCAATCCGGCAATATCCACAAAGGCAAGCTGGGTAGGGATGATTTTTGCACTGCCCGCAATTGCTGCCAATTTGTTCAAACGATCATCCGGCACGGACACATTGCCAACATTTGGTTCGATGGTGCAAAATGGATAATTTGCCGCCTGTGCGCTTTGCGTATCGGTCAACGCATTAAAAAGCGTGGACTTGCCCACATTTGGTAAGCCCACAATACCACATTTAAAACCCATAAAATTATTCCTATTCGGTCAAAGCATCCTTTGACGCATTATCTTGATTTATTAAAATTGCCATAGCGACACAAAAGCCAATGGGAAAGCTGAATCCATAGCCGATAAGCGGAAAAGGATATGCCCCAAAAATAGGCATCAGAGCAATGATAGCAAAATATATCGCCAATGGCGCAGCATTTTTACGATTTTCTTGGGCAATAAAATATAGGGGGCACATCGCCGTCACCGCCAATGAAATCCATCCCATCACCGCCAATATGGGCAAAATATCCCATGTGCGAAATAAAATTTCCTCTACCTCCAACACTGGTTTTAACGGGTCATGACGCATCCATGCTGCAATAATAAATAATATGATCGCCAATATTATAAATTTGGATTGGCCGCGCCAATGGGTGAAACGAAGGGCCAATATTGCCGCGCCAAATGCACTTGCCTGTGATGCGTCGGGTTGCACCACCAAAATCGCCATAATGGCCAGCGCGGTCCATATCTGTAATAATTGATATTTTAACGGCAAAACCCATAATGCCAATAAAATGGGCAGCATTAACGCCGCGACATTCCAGTGCAGCATGCCGGTGTCAATCCAACGATGCACCCCATCCACCCCCGGGCTGGGCAGTGACAGGACCAGCAATAAAATCACCGCCATTTGCACCATTTTACGGACTTTATTCGTTAATTTAATCCGCAGGAAAAATAAACCAATTAAAGCGCCCGCCGCAATACCCAAAAAATGCGCGGCCTCCCGCATCGGATTTATACCCAAAATATGCATGGATATTGCGCCCATCATCACCGCAAAGGCGGCGCACATTACGGCATATAAATATTTGCGAGATGGTGTCATCAATTTTGTTTCTATATGAATTTCTTAATTATAGCATTTATTTATTGATATATCCTATCCTATATTCCGCATTATTTTACATTATAAAAAGCCATTTTTCAAAAAAATCAATCCTGCATCCGCATGGCAATGTCGTTCATAAAACGCACATCATCCCCCTTGGCCAGCCATTCGGCCTCCGCCCCCAATGCGCCCAATAAATCGGCAAGTCCGTCCATTTCCGCCTTGGCATAATTACCCAAAACATATCCCGACACACGTTTTTTGTCGCCCGGATGGCCAATGCCAATGCGAACACGGCGGAAATCCGGCCCAATATGCGCGATGGTGGAACGAATACCATTATGCCCCGCCGCACCGCCGCCCATACGCACCTTTACCTTAAATGTGGCAAGGTCCAGCTCATCATAAAAAATTGTCACATCGGCGGGGGTTAATTTATAAAAATCCATGGCGGCACGAACGCTTCGCCCGCTTTCATTCATGAAAGTGGCGGGTTTTAACAATAGGATTTTTTCATTCCCAATGCGTCCTTCCTGTGCCCAACCAAGGAATTTTTTTGATGGCGCGGGAAAATTATAAAATTCGGCGATAATATCAGCCACCATGAAACCGACATTGTGGCGGTTCATCGCATAGGAAGGCCCCGGATTGCCCAGCCCGACCCAAATTTGCATGATATACCCCCAAAAAACAATATTTACATATGATAAGGGCCGATCTTACCGCCAATCAATAATTGATCAACTGGTAAGTCGGCCCAAAAAATTTAATCGGTAAAGATTAATCTTCGGCTTTATCGCCTTCGGCTGCTGGCGCAGCTTCAACTACTTCAGCTTCGCCTTCATCTTCGCCTTCTGATTTCAATGCAGATGGTGCAACGATTGTGGCAACGGTAAAGTCGCGATCGGTAATCGCATTTTGCGTACCCTTAGGCAATTTAACTTCGCTGATATGGATGCTGTCACCAATATCAAAACCGGTAAGATCCAATTCGATAAATTCTGGAATTTTGGTTGCGTCGCAAATCAACTCAACCTCATGACGAACAATGTTCAACACGCCGCCACGTTTCAAACCTGGTGCTTCTTCTTCATTGATGAAGTGCACAGGAATTTCAACATTAACTGTCGCGCCTTTTGCAAGGCGGAAAAAGTCAACATGCAAGGGGCGATCAGTGACCGGATGAAAAGCAACATCCTTTGGCAATGTAATTTCGGTTTTACCATTAACCGTTAATTCAACGGTACTGTTGGTAAATTGGCCGGTCATCAATAATTTGACCAAGGCTTTTTCTTCGACATGGATTGCCACGGCTTCTTTTTTATCGCCATAAATAACGGCAGGAACACGGCCTTCGTTACGCAATGCACGGGAGGCTCCCTTGCCAGCCCGCTCGCGTAGTTCAGCCGACAAAGTCAGTTGATCGCTCATAATAATTCTCCAAATAAGTTTATGTTGCCTTTTCGCCTCCAGGGATGACCAAAAATGGCAAGCTGCGGCCAATAGCTGCATTACACCCAAAAAACAAGGATTTTATATATTAAGAAATTGCGGTGTCGGCGATGGCCAATAAATTATTGCACCCGTTCCACCTTATATCCCTTATCGGCCAATAATTGAACCACGCCTTTATCCCCCGCCAAATGTGCCGCGCCCACGCCAACAAAGATTTTTTGATTATTCTGCAACTGCTTATCCAAAATATTGACCCAGTTGCGGTTGCGTCCGTCCAGCAATTTTTCACGAATTTCGGGGACGGACAGCATGTCGTCGCCTTTTTCTGACAACAGGCCGCTCACATCGCCCTTTAACCATGCGGTCATTAATTTTTCAAACCCCTCGCGCGATTTTCCCGTTCCGGAAAGCACGCTATTCAACATTTCGCGTTGTTTTTCCTCATTCAGCGAATCGAAAAAGCCAAATTGTTCCTCCAATTTTTCCAATCCCATTATGGGTTTTTGCTGCGATGTGAATTGCGCGATTAAAATATGGTCCACGCCCTGATCCTGTTTCAAACCCAATTTCGCACTGGATGCCGAGGCAATGGTTAATGCTGCGGTCCAGCTTTTCATATTATCCAAAACAAAGGCTGGGACGGGCACATCCTTCATCGCCATATCAAATTTTGGTTTTAATTTTGGGTCAATGCGTTTTTCAATCGGGGGCAGGCCCTTTTTAATCCCCATTTCGGTAAATATTTTGGCGACTTTATCGGTATCTTCCAACCCGACAACCTCCACATATAATATGTCGCTATCCTCCATTGCCTGTTCAATTGATGCGCTGCGCCAATTTATCCCATCGGGTAATAAATGGACCGTGCCAAACAAATAAGCATGCCCGGCTTTATCATCATCCTTATGACTTATTTTCCATAAAGCAGGCGTGCCGCTTCGGTTGCCCGCGACCATTTCTTCTTTTGGCACAGCATAAGAAGACCATGCATAATATGCGACTGCGAATATGGCGATAATCATAGATAATATGATAAGGATGCGTTTTTTATTCATAAAATGGATATGGTCATTTTCTATAATTAGTTAAGGGGCAAAAAAATGGAGCCCACCATCATATATGGCGGGCCCCATTTAATATAAAAGAGATTTGTTTAAAATTTAGTTTGTGACCAATTTTGATTGATGGCCATATTCAGCCAAATGATTTTGCACGCTTTCATCACCAACCAAATGCCCCGCGCCAACAGCCACAAAAACCGTGCCGGGGCGGTCCATCCGCGCATCCAGCCATGCCGCCCAATTGATGTTTCTTTCCTTAAACACACGCTCGAAAAATATTTTATATTCGGCGGATTCCATTGGCAATACCAATGTTTCATTTAATTTTTTCTGATCACCAGATGCCCAACCATCGACCATTTTATTTAATTCAGGAACCACCTTGTCGCGGTCCTTCAACCCTTCTACCAAAAATTGAATATGCTTTTCTTCATCCCCAGAACTTATAATGCTCAACTGATAACCCATGGTTTCCAAACCCAATATGGGCTTGCCATCCCTTTCGGCTTGTTTGGTGATTATTTTATCCGCGCCGCTATTGGGGTCAAATCCACCTTTTGTCATTAACATCACCTGTGTTTGCACACCCGCGGCCCATGGCCGAATGGGGTCCAACGCATTTTCCGGCAGGCCAATATCCGCCATCGCCTCAGTATAAATCTTACGCTGCTGCGGCGTCATTTTATCACGCAGGCTCTTGCCGCTGCTATCAATCATCAATTTGGTGGATTGCGCAATCATCTCTTCTTGTGATGGTTCAATCATTTCAATGACCAGCTCGTCCGATTTATCATATGCCGTGCGGATTTCATCATTAAACCAATCCAATTCAGGTTTCAGTAAATGGATTGTGCCAAATAAATATATGGTCGTATCTTCATCCTTTACTACCCACAGGGCGGGGTCGGCATCAATCTTTTTCACCTCTGGCAATAATGCCTCTGTATCGCCCATTGCTTTTATCGCATCGGCGGATTTTTGCGCAGATATATTCACATCTGCATCTTGCGTATCTTGGGCAAATGCGATGGGCGCATATAGCAAAGCGGATAATGCCGCGCCGCCCATGAACAATGTTTTTTTCATGATATTCATATTTAATCCTCTATTCCTAAATTCTTTATGGCCTGATTATTATTTGATTATAAATATTTTTTCCACATCCAAGTGATGACCCAAATAAAGTTAAACGCCATAAAAATGACAAACCCATTGGGTTCACCCATCATGCCCCCGCGCCATAAAATCCACCATGTCGGCGCACCGATAATATAGGCATAGGCTGCATAATATGCCCCATCACGATAGGCATGGGCTTCTTGCTCATCCACTGCATTTTTGTGCCAGTAAAACGCAATAATCGGCATGATTACCGCCCAAAATATCGCCAGTGCAATGGCAATTGGCGCGGCGATGGCGGCGCTGCTGAATATCGAAAAACTGCCCATATCTTCATCTGGGCGTAACAACACCAAAACCACACCAATAATCGCGCCAAATATGCCGCAAATAATCAAAATATTGCGGTTAAGTTTTTCTTTATTGGTCAATATATTTTTCCCCTTGCTCATGCGCCTTCCCCCATAAATTCATCGTCAAAAATTTCTTCGATTTTCATGTCAAATAATCGCGCAATTTTAAACGCCAATGGTAAGGAGGGATCATATTTGCCCGTTTCAATCGCATTTACCGCCTGCCGCGACACATCCAAATGCTGACCAAGCTCTGCCTGGCTCCAATCATTCATCGCGCGAAGGACCTTTAATTTATTTTTCATAAAATCCATCTCACTCGCCTTCATTAAAAGCTGGCACCATGTCAGCTTTCCCTTACTTTATGTCGCGCTTAATTGATAATGTCAAGCATGCATTACATAAAAATATGCATGCCTTACATTTTGGCAGTTTTGCATGACTTTACTTCACATCAAAATGGCAAATGGAGGATAAAAGGTCACAGTTTGGCAAAAATATTTGCCAAATCGCCCTTCTATCTGGTTCATCTGGGTTGACCTTCCCCCCGCCATGCGCCAATGCAGTCAAAAAAATATTGCATGTGCGAAGGATGCGGGAATTGACCGAAAAAAATCCTCTTAATTTTCAGGATATGATCCTGACTCTTCACCGTTTCTGGGCGGATCAAGGATGTGTCATCCTGCAACCCCATGATATGGAAATGGGGGCGGGCACGTTTCACCCCGCCACAACTTTACGTGCGCTTGGCCCGGATCAATGGAACGCCGCATTTGTTCAACCATGCCGCCGCCCAACCGATGGCCGTTACGGTGAAAATCCCAATCGCCTGCAACATTATTATCAATATCAGGTTATCTTAAAACCCTCCCCCCCCAATATTCAGGAGCTTTATTTACAAAGCCTTGCCGCCATTGGTATTGACCCGATGCTGCATGATATCCGATTTGTGGAGGATGATTGGGAAAGCCCAACCCTTGGCGCATGGGGGCTTGGCTGGGAAATATGGTGTGACGGGATGGAGGTCACACAATTTACATATTTCCAACAAATGGGCGGTTTTGATTGTAAGCCCGTGGCGGGTGAATTGACCTATGGTCTTGAACGGCTTGCCATGTATATTCAAGGGGTGGACAGCGTCTATGACCTTGATTTTAACGGCCTGCCCAAGGGACAGGGCGGCATGACCTATGGCGATGTATTTCATGAAAATGAGGTTCAACAAAGCACATGGAATTTTGAGGTCGCCGACACCGACCGCTTATTTGACGCATTTAAAAAGGCCACGGCGGAATGCGAATTATGTTTGGAGAAAAAATTACCCATTCCGGCATATGAACAAGCAATTAAGGCCAGCCATATTTTCAACCTGTTGCAAGCGCGCGGCGTGATCAGCGTGCAGGAACGGGCCAGCTATATGGGCCGTGTGCGCGACCTGGCCAAGGGGTCATGCGTGGCATGGATGGAGAAAAATGGCTGGAGCGAAGCCGCCGAAACATCCAATGCAGGCGCTGGCAATGCAGGAGAAGGCGCATGACAAATTTCTTATTTGAAATTCGATGTGAAGAAATCCCCGCGCGGATGCAGGCAGGGGCAAGGGCCGAATTAAAGAAATTATTTGACGCGCAAATGGCCAATGCCGGATTAAAAGCGGAAAATATAACCATATATTCCACCCCGCGCCGTCTTGCCTTAATCGCGCGCGGCCTGCCCCGTGAAACCGCCGCGATAAGCGAGGAAGCAAAAGGCCCGCCACAGGGTGCACCCGATGCAGCTTTGGATGGTTTCTGCCGCAAAAATGGCGTGGAACGCGGTGATTTGGAATTGCGCGATGTCAAAGGGCGCATGACATATTTTGCTATAATCAATAAGGCTGGCCGTCCATGCAAAGATGTTTTGGCAGAGGCTATTCCCGCGATTATAAAAGGTTTCAGCTGGCCCAAATCCATGCGGTGGGGCGCAGATAGCCTGTCCACGCAAAGCCTGCGTTGGGTGCGGCCATTGTCCGGCATTATCGCTTTATTTGGTGATGATATTGTCGAATGTCATGTGGACGGCATAGCATCTGGCCGCACAACAATGGGCCATCGTTTCCATTCATCGGGTGAAATTATCATCGATAATGCGGATGATTATGCGGCAAAATTGCGCAATGCCCATGTCATTATTGACCATGAAGAACGGCAAAATATCATCCGCGATGGCGCGAAACAGGCCGCAAATGATGCGGGGCTGTCGTTGATAGAGGATGAAGGATTGGTCATTGAAAATGCGGGCCTGACCGAATGGCCTGTGCCTTTACTTGGCCGTTTTGATGATAGCTTCCTTGACGTTCCGGCGGAGGTTATTCAATTAACCGCGCGGGTGAACCAAAAATATTTTGTGGTAAATGATGCGGCGGGCAATTTGACCAACGCCTTTATCTGCACCGCAAATATTGCCGCGCATGATGGCGGCAAAGCAATAGTGGCGGGCAATGAAAAGGTGCTTGCCGCGCGGCTTTCCGATGCGAAATTTTTCTGGGAATTGGACCAAAAAACAACGCTTGCCGACCATGGTAAAAAATTACAGCGTATTACCTTCCATGAAAAATTGGGCACAGTCGCCGATAAGGTGGAACGTGTGGCGCGGCTGGCCCGTTGGTTATGCGAAGCAAAAATTATTAACGCCGATCCCGATATGGCCGAACAGGCCGCAAAATTATGTAAGGCCGATTTGGTCACCGAAATGGTGGGCGAATTTCCCGAATTACAGGGGTTAATGGGCGGATATTATGCCGAAAAAGAAGGATTGCCGATTGAAATAAGCAATGCCATTCGCGACCATTATAAACCCGTGGGGCAAAATGATGATGTGCCCACCGCGCCCGTGACCGTGGCTGTTTCATTGGCCGATAAGCTGGATACACTTTGTTCGTTTTTCGATATAGAGGAATTCCCAACAGGCTCTAAAGATCCTTTTGCGCTCCGTAGAGCCGCCATTGCCTTGGTTTTATTGATAAGAAAAAATGATATTACACTTCATTTTGGTTCAACAATCTCATTAGGTTGGCTGGGTCATACGGCCAATATAGAGTTGATTCCTAGTGAAATTGATCGGCGAAAAGTTATAACAACTGTGCCACATTTTATTTTTGACCGCCTTGAAGTTATGATGCGAGACGAAGGACTCCCTCCCGATTTCATCGCTGCTTCTCGCAACATTAACTCCACACCAGATGGTAGGATAGACATAGTGTTAAAACGGGCCAGCGCCCTGCAGGCATTTGTTGAAACCTATAATGGGTCCAATTTATTGGCCGGATATAAACGCGCGGCCAATATTTTGAAACAGGCGGTCGACGCCCCCGCATCAACTACCGCCATCTCCGCGCAGGCAGAAATAAATGCCAAAGAGCAAGAAAAAGCCTTGCTGTCCGCTTTGGCCTCCGCCGAACCATTGGCCGCAGCGGCAATTGAAGAAGAACGCTTTGCCGATGCGATGAGCGCACTTTCAACCCTTCGCGGCCCTATAGATGCATTTTTTGATGCCGTTATGGTAAATGATGAGGATGAAAATATACGAAATTTCCGCTTATCGCTATTGCTGCGTTTCCGCGATGCTGTGCATCAAGTGGCCGATTTTTCCAAGGTGGAGGGGTAGCCCCGTCGCCAAAAATACATTATCTCCTCCCCGGGGAAACGAGTAATATTAAATAAAGGAATGACATAGGCATGACCCAATATATGTATCGTTTTGGTGGCGGCGTGGCCGATGGTGGCGACGCGGCAAAAGGAAATAAAAACCTGCTTGGGGGCAAAGGTGCAAATTTGGCCGAAATGGCGTCAATTGGCCTGCCCGTGCCCCCTGGATTTACCCTTTCCACCGAATTATGCGCACGATATTATGAAGAAGGGGAAAGCTATCCGCCGTCGGTTAATGATGAAGTTGCCGCCGGTATTGCCCATATTGAAAAAGTAACGGGCAAAAATTTTGGCGATGCCAACAAAGTCGGCAATGGTCCATTATTGGTTTCGGTGCGTTCGGGTGCGCGGGTATCCATGCCCGGCATGATGGACACTGTTCTTAACCTTGGCCTGAATGATGAAACGGTGGAGGCATTGGCCGCAACATCGGGCGATGCGCGCTTCGCATGGGACAGTTATCGCCGTTTCATCCAAATGTATTGCGATGTTGTTCTTGGCCTTGACCATGGATTATTTGAAGAAGCATTGGAAATTGCCAAAGAAGATTCCGGTTATTTTAACGACACCGATATGCAGGTGGATGATTGGAAAAAACTGGTCAGCATTTTCAAAAAAATCGTCGAAGAAGAATGGGGCAAACCGTTTCCACAAGATGTAAATGAACAATTATGGGGCGCAATCACCGCCGTATTTGGCAGCTGGGAATGTGAACGGGCGCGGGTATATCGCCGCTTAAACGATATTTCGGCAAGCTGGGGCACGGCGGTCAATGTTCAGGCAATGGTATTTGGCAATATGGGCGACACATCGGCAACCGGTGTGGCCTTTACCCGCGATCCATCATCGGGCGAACATGCATATTATGGCGAATATTTAATCAATGCACAGGGCGAAGATGTGGTGGCGGGCATTCGCACGCCGCAATATTTAACCAAAGTTGCGCGTGAAGCCGCGGGCGCAAAGCCGCTTTCCATGGAAGAGGCCATGCCCGAAATATATGCGGAGCTGGCCAAGGTTTTCGACCTGTTAGAGGCGCATTACCGCGATATGCAGGATATTGAATTTACCGTTGAACGCGGCAAATTATGGATGTTGCAAACCCGTTCGGGCAAACGAACCGCAAAGGCGGCATTGCGCATTGCCATTGACATGGTGGGCGAAAAATTAATCACCGAGGATGAAGCTATTTTGCGCATTGACCCCATGGCGCTGGACCAATTATTGCACCCTACCCTTGACCCCAAGGCAAAGCGTATTGTGCTGACCAAGGGATTACCCGCATCGCCAGGTGCGGCATCGGGTTATATTGCATTTGATGCCGATTCGGCGGAACGGCGCAAGGAAATGGGCGAAAGCATTATTTTGGTGCGCACCGAAACATCGCCAGAGGATATTCACGGCATGCATGCTGCAAAGGGTATTTTGACCGCACGTGGCGGCATGACCAGCCACGCCGCCGTTGTGGCGCGCGGCATGGGCCGCCCCTGTGTTTCCGGTGCGGGTGCTTTGTTAATTGATGCAAAGGCCGGGACGCTGCGCATTGGTGATAAAATTTATCATGATGGTGACATGATTACCATTGACGGTACAACGGGCGAAGTGATGGAGGGCGAAGTCCCCACCATTCAACCCGAATTGGTCGGTGATTTTGGTATATTGATGGAATGGGCGGATAAGGGACGGCGCATGGCCGTGCGCACCAATGCCGAAACCCCGCATGATGCCCAAACCGCGCGCGATTTTGGCGCGCAGGGCATTGGGCTTTGCCGCACCGAGCATATGTTTTTCGAGGCAAGCCGGATTACCGCCGTTCGCCAGATGATTTTGGCCAATGATGAGGCGGGCCGCCGCGCCGCATTGGATAAATTATTGCCCGAACAGCGCAGTGATTTTACCGAAATTTTCCGCGTGATGACCGGTTTGCCCGTTACCATACGCTTGCTTGATCCGCCATTGCATGAATTTTTGCCCCATGCGGAAAATGAATTTGCCGATGTGGCCAGCGCCGCCGGAGTGGGTATTGATGTGTTGAAACAACGCGCCAATGAATTGCACGAATTTAACCCCATGCTTGGCCATCGTGGTTGTCGTTTGGGTGTTACCTTTCCCGAAATTTATGAAATGCAGGCACGGGCAATTTTTGAAGCCGCGCTTGACGTTGCTGCAGAAAAGGGCGCTGCCCCCATACCAGAGGTGATGATTCCCCTTGTCGGGACAAAGGGCGAATTGACCATGATGAAGGCGTTGGTCAATCAAATCGCCGAAAAGGTTTTTGAAGAACGTGGTAACCGCATTGAATATCTTGTCGGCACGATGATTGAGCTGCCCCGTGCGGCATTGATGGCCGATGAAATTGCAGAGGAAGGGGCGTTCTTCTCCTTTGGCACAAATGACCTTACCCAAACCACATTGGGCGTCAGCCGCGATGATGCAGCCCGATTCTTAACCCATTATGTGGACAAGGGCATTTATGCCCGCGACCCATTTGTCAGCTTGGATATAGAGGGCGTGGGCCAGTTAATCGAAATTGCGGTTAATAAAGGCCGCGCGACTCGCCCCGATATTAAATTGGGCATTTGCGGTGAACATGGCGGCGATCCTGCCTCTATCGCTTTTTGTGAACAGGTTGGTTTGGATTATGTATCTGCATCCCCCTATCGCGTGCCAATTGCCCGATTGGCAGCCGCACAGGCCGCGCTACGTAAGGGGTGAATCATGTCATTAAACCGGATATTTGGCCCGCATAAAAACGGGTCAAATGTCCAAAAAAATGGATTAGGATAAAATAAATTACAAAAAATGGGCCTTTTATAAAGAAAAAGACTTGCCAGCAGCGTCCACAGAACGTAAAGGCCCATTTCCAGTGCACCCGTAGCTCAGCTGGATAGAGCACCAGACTACGAATCTGGGGGCCGGGCGTTCGAATCGCTCCGGGTGCACCAACTTTTCCTTTTCCATTATTTTTGTTCCATATATATTTATGTGAACCCATAACTGGCCCATATTTGGCCCATAATTGGATAAACGCGCATCATATTTATATAAGATATATTTATTAAATTTTTGGCGCAGGAAGAACGGTGTTAAATTGGCAGATATCATCAAAGAAAAAGCAGTAATCCTCCTTTCCGGCGGGCTAGATTCCATGGTGGTCGCGGGCCTTGCCAAACAGGCGGGGTATGACATTCTTGCCCTGACCATTGATTATAATCAACGCCACCGTATTGAATTGGAAGCTGCAAAAAAAATTGCAGCGCATTTGGGCGCAATAGAACATATTATCCTGCCCTTGGACCTTACCAAATTTGGCGGCAGCGCGTTAACCGCGGATATTGACGTCCCCAAACAGGGTATTGATTCGGGCGATATTCCCATCACCTATGTTCCCGCGCGAAACACGATATTTTTATCGCTCTGCCTTGGCTTGGCAGAGGCGCGGGGCGCACGTGATTTATGGATTGGGGTAAATGCACTGGATTATTCCGGCTATCCCGATTGCCGTCCAGAATTTATCGCCAGTTTTGAAACCATGGCAAATTTGGCCACCAAGGCCGGCGTAGAGGGCAAGGATAAACAAGGTCAAGGATTTACCATTCACACGCCCTTATTACATATGAGCAAGGCCGATATAGCAGGAGAGGCAGCGCGGTTACAGCTTGATACAGGGATGAGCTGGTCATGTTATGACCCAGTTGAAATTTCCAGTGGCAATTTTGCCGCATGCGGCACATGTGATAGCTGCCGTTTACGGCAAAAAGGATTTGCCGAGGCGGGCCTGTCCGATAATATAAAATATGCCGCAGAATAAGGCATGATGATGAGCTATGCCGTCAAAGAAATATTCCTTACCCTTCAGGGGGAGGGCGCACATGCAGGACGGCGGGCGGTTTTTCTGCGCTTTGCCGGATGCAATTTATGGAGCGGTTTGGAAAAAGACCGCGCCAGTGCCATTTGCCAATTTTGCGACACCGACTTTATCGGCATGGATGGCGAAAATGGTGGGCGATATCATGCCGATGCATTGGCCGATAAGGTCGCGGCCCTTTGGGGTGAAAATCCGGCGCACCGATATGTTGTTTTAACGGGCGGTGAGCCGATGCTGCAAATTGATGATGCATTGACCCATGCTTTGCATGAACGCGGCTTTACCATTACCATGGAAAGTAACGGCACTATCGCGGCGCATCCCGCCATTGATTGGGTATGTATCAGCCCAAAATATGGCAGCGATGTGGTCCAACAAAGCGGCAATGAATTAAAATTGGTCTGGCCACAAATTGGCACCAATTGGCAAGGCATGGAAAATTGGGCATTTGACCATTTTTTAATCCAACCAATGGATGATGCTGCCGGAAATAAAGATAAGGTTGCGGCAAATTTGGCCGCCGCGATAGAATTTGTTCAGCAACATCCCAAATGGCGGTTATCTATGCAAACGCATAAATTTTTGGGCCTGCAATAAGGGGCGAGCGCCGCTCTATATATATGATAATTGACTCTATCTATTTAATTTGCCACCCTTTGAATTAGGAGAAAAGAGGGGCAAAGATGATGGCGCATAATGAAACAGCACATGGTGAAGCGGCCAATATGCATATTGGTGAAAAGAAAAGCTATACCAAGAAAATAAGCGACCATGTGGCCTATGGCTTGGTCATTTATACATTGATGCTTATCTTTTTGGTTACCAAAACGCTGAAAAGCGACGGCATGTCCATTTTCCCTTATTTTATGTTGGTGGTTCTGGTGGGCTTGGTCATCCCATTATTCCATAGCTTTGACAGCAAATGGCGGAAAATTGAAAATAATGCCGAATTTAGCCATGATAAAAACAGCATTTTTCGGCAGGACTGCATGAAAATATGGGCATTATCAATTGGCCTGCCCATTATATGGATGTTGTTATTTTCCGCGCTTTAACCACAATAATGGCACATATTAAACAAGGATATTTGCCAAATTATTTATTCAAAGTAGCGCGGCCAATTGACGCTTTGGACACAGCGTTCTAAGCGGTTATAATGTTAACAGCAAAAGAAGCGCAGGACCGCGCCGATAATTTGGTCCAACAAGCAATAAAAGCAGGCGCAGATGCCGCCGATGCGGTTTATTATTGCGATGCCAGCACATCGGTATCAATGCGATTGGGTAAGTTGGAGGATGTGTCGCGTTCCGAGGGGCAGGATATTGGCCTGCGCGTTTTTGTGGGCAAAAGATCGGCCACCACATCATCTTCATCTATGGATAGCGACAGCATGGCCAATATGGTCGCGCGCTGCATTGCCATGGCCAAGGAAGCGCCAGAGGATAAATATGCCGGATTGGCGGCAAAGGAGCTGTTATTAAAAGACGCGCCCATTGATGTTGAAAGCGATGATGGGGCAAATCCTGAACCCGCTATGCTGCGTGAAATGGCACTATTGGCCGAAGAAGCCGCACGTTCGGTATCCGGCGTAGAAAACAGCGAAGGCGCAGGAGCAAGCGCAGGGCGGTCCATATTCGCCCTTGCCACCAGCAATGGATTTATTGGCAGCCGCGTGGCCAGCGGATATAATCTATCGGCCAGTGTCATTGCCGGAACAGGCGATAATATGGAGCGTGATTATGCATGGCGATCCGCGCGTCATTTGTCCGATTTGGAGGATGCCGAAACATTGGGCCGCCGCGCGGGTGAACGTGCAGTGGCAAAGCTGAACCCCAAAAATTTCAAGGGCGGGGCAATGCCCGTATTTTTCGACCCGCGAGTTGGCGGCTCTTTAATCGGTCATTTAATCGGCGCGATGAGCGGCGCATCCATTGCCCGCAAAACCAGTTTCCTGTTAGAGTTTTTGGGTGAGGAAATTTTCGCGCCACAAATCAACATTATCGAACAACCACATTTGAAACGTGGGCTTTCCTCGCGTGCATTTGATAGTGAAGGGCTGCCTACAAAATCGGCAAAGTTAATCGATAATGGCCGTTTAACCGGATGGTTGATGAATGTGTCCGATGCGGCGCAGCTGAACCTTGCCCCCACAGGCCATGCCAGCAGGGGGGTCAGCGGATCGCCCGGCACATCAGTATCCAATGTGACATTAAATAGCAGCAGTACCAGTGTGGCCGATTTAATGGCCGATGTTAAAATGGGTGTTTTAATCACCGAATTGGTTGGGCAAGGCGTTAATCCAGTAACAGGTGATTATAGCCGTGGGGCAAATGGTTTTTTAATTGAAAATGGCGTTATTTCCCACCCGATTAGCGAATTTACCATAGCAGGCAATTTAAAAGATATGTTCCGCCAAATGATGGTCGCGGATGATCTGGAGATGATAAGATCGTTAAATGTTCCAACGATTAGGGTGGACGGCATGACCGTTGCCACCGGTTAACCGCGCGGATATGCCGCCGATTATCGACATTGATTTAATGGTGCATGCGGTGCGCGGTGCAGGTGATATTGCCATGCAAAATTGGCGTCAAGATGCGCCGCCAAATGCCAAAATTTGGGAAAAATCCAAAGGGCATCCAGTATGCGATGTTGATATTGCAGTTGATGAGGCATTAAAAAAATCACTTGGCGCTTTATTACCCGATGCGGGATGGTTATCCGAAGAAACCGCCGATAATTTGGGCCGTGTCACACAAAAAACCCTGTGGATTGTTGATCCCATTGATGGCACGCGCGATTATATTCGTGGGCGCAGGGGCTGGTGCGTTTCAGCGGCCCTTATCCATGATGGCACGGTTATGATGGGTATATTATATGCGCCTGCCATGGGCGACATATGGATGGCACGGCGCGGCCATGGTGCATGGCGCAATGGTCGGCGATTATATGGCAGCAACAGGCAAGAATTTGTCGGTGCGCGCGTTCCGGCACATGAATTGCCCAAAATTGATCAGGATTTAACCCTAGTCCCCCAACCAAATAGCATCGCGCTGCGCATGGCGATGGTCGCTGATGATGAGGCAGACCTTGTCGCCACGCTGCGTTGGGGCAATGAATGGGATATTGCCGCCGCCCATTTAATCGCGGCAGAGGCAGGGTGCAAAGTCACCACCGCCTTGGGGGATGAGATTATTTATAATAAACCCGATCCCCTTGATTTTGGGTTAATCACCTCTGCGCGTGATATTCATCAATCCGCGATACAAAGGTTAAATGAACGGGCAAAGGCATTATTATAATATTTAAGGCCGCGTCCACAGCCCCTTGCGGTCCTGCATTGGTGGATTATTATGCCCCGCCGAAAAATTTGATGCCGAATAACAAGATTTAATTAACCAGCGCAATTTTTCAAATTTGGTGGTGGAGATGCGATGATCCCATGCATGGTCACCTGCGCTGCGCACTTTGCGCGCAATGTCGCCATATATGCCCGCCGCGGCCAATACTGCCCAACGCGCACGAAAGGGTAGTTTTTGCGCCCCAATACGCGCCGATTGTTCATATTGTTCCGACATGTCGCATAATTTTCTGGCCAATATGGAAAGCCGAGGGCGATAATGCGGTTTCATATGCTGGCCCGGTTCAATATCCATTTCCACCAACCATATAATGGGCAAATAACAACGCCCTGCCGCGTCATCTTCCTCTATATCGCGCGCAATATTGGCCAATTGAAACGCCATTCCCAAATCACATGCGCGGTCCAATGTCGCCCTGTCATTGGGTGAAACACCCATGACCACGGCCATCATCACGCCAACCGCGCCCGCCACATGATAACAATATTGCAGCATATCATCTTCTTCGCGGGGGCGCCATTCGGCGGCATCAAGGGCAAATCCGTCAATCACTGCATCGGCCATTTGCGCGGTGATGCCGGTTTCCGACGCGACCAATGCCAAGGCATCAAATGACGGATCGCCAGTGGGTTGTCCGGCAAATGCCTGTGTAGTTAGGGCGCGAATATATTCCAATCGCGTCTGCGCATCGGTGATTTTGGCCATATCGCCGCCATGGTCCTGCCCATCGGCAAGATCATCACATTTGCGGCACCATGCATATAATAACCACACATGTTCGCGTGTTTTTTGGTCAAATAATCTGCTGGCCATGGCAAAGCTCTTGCTGCCTTTGGCAATGCTATTTTGTGCATGACGGATTAAGGAATCGCGATTATAAATCATCGGCCTTCATCTGAAAAATATTTTTATGCGGTACATAATCCTGCATTTTCTGTAATAAATCGTCCAATTGACCCGACGAAATAATAATATCCTTATGCGCCGGACGGACAAAGCCCACTTCGGCCATATGCGTATAGAATTTCAATAATTCATCATAATATCCCGCAATATTTAACAAACCAACAGGCTTGCTATGATATCCAAGTTGCGACCAGCTTACCGCTTCCCACAATTCATCCATCGTGCCGACCCCGCCGGGCAGGTTGATAAAACCGTCGGATAAATCGGTAAATGCCTTTTTACGTTCATGCATGCCCGGCACAATATGCAATTCGGTGCAGCCGCGATGCGCGACCTCGCTATTCACCAATGCCTCTGGTATCACGCCAATAACATTGCCGCCTGCTGCCAACGCGCTGTCAGCCACCGCCCCCATCAACCCCAAACGGCCACCACCATAAACCACGGTAATACCGCGCTGTGCCAATAATGTGCCGACCTGACGCGCTGCATTTATGTAAACCTCATCACGCGGCGTGGCCGAACCGCAATATACTGCAATGGCTTTCATTATTTTAAATCCTCTATCATCAATTGCGCCGTTGCCTTTGCGCTGCCCACAACGCCGGGAATACCCGCGCCGGGATGTGTTCCTGCGCCCACAAAATAATAATTTTCGACCTGATCATCGCGGTTATGCACCCGAAACCACGCGCTTTGCGTTAAAATCGGCTCTAGGCTGAATGCGCTGCCCAAATGAGCGTTTAAATCTTCGCTAAAATCCTGTGGGCTATAATGAAATTTGGTGACAATACGTTCGTGAATGTCCGGGATTAAGCGTTTGCCAAGCTCATCAAAAATTCGTTTTTCCAAAATCGGGCCGATTTCATCCCAATTGACAGGCAATGCCCCCTGATGCGCGACAGGGACAAGCGCGTAAAATGTTGAACATCCATCCGGCGCCATTGACGGATCGGTCACCGTGGGGTGGTGCAAATAAATTGAGAAATCCTTAGGTAAGACGCCATTATCATAAATATCGTCCAATAAGCCCTTATATCTTGGGCCGAATAAAATACTATGATGCGGAATGCCCGGCCATGTGCCCTTTAACCCAAAATGCAGCACGAAAAGAGAGGGGGAGTAACGTTTCTTTTCCAGCGCCTTTGCTGCTTTTTGCCCGCGTTTCTCATGCCCCAATAAATCGCGATAGCTGTGCATAACATCGGCATTGCTGGCAACGGCATCGACATTTGTTCGATATCCGCTTTGTGTCAAAACCGCGCTGGCCCGTCCGTCAACCATTTCGATTTTTTTGACCGGATCGCCCAATCTTAACGTCCCGCCAATGCGTTCAAAATGGGTAACCATTGCGGAGATTAGTTTATTGGTGCCGCCCTTGGCAAACCACACGCCGCCATCTTTTTCCAATTTGTGGATTAACGCGTAAATTGCGCTGGTTTTCATGGGGTTGCCGCCCACTAATAATGTGTGAAAAGATAATGCCTCACGCAATTTTTCATTTTTCACAAAACTGGACACAATTGAATAGACGCTGCGCCATGCCTGATATTTCATCAATGCTGGGGCGGCCTTTATCATGGTTGAAAAATTCAAAAATGCCTTTGTGCCAAGTTTGACATATCCCTCATCATGCACCCCTTTGCTATATTTTAAAAATTGCCGATATCCCGCAACATCGTCGGGGTTTAATTTTGCAATTTCGCGTTCCAAATCTGTATCATCATTTGAATAGTCAAATTTGGTGCCATCGGGCCAACTTAATCGATAAAATGGAAAAACCGGCTCCAATGTGACATCTTTTGCCATGTCATGGCCGGTCAAATCCCATAATTGGGTCAAACAATTTGGGTCAGTAATAACGGTTGGCCCACCATCAAAGATAAAACCATCTTTTTCCCAAAAATATGCACGGCCACCCGGCTTATCCCGTCCTTCGATAATTTCTGTTTGTATTCCAGCAGATTGCAAACGTATCGCCAGCGCCAAGCCGCCAAATCCGGCCCCAATAATCGCAACTTTTTTCATTAATCACCTGTATTTTGCTGCCCCCAGCGCCTTAACTGCTTTTGTTATGGGGACAGGAGGCCTTCCAGACAAGAGGCGAATTTTATCTTTTATCGATGACGTACCATTATAAAATCGTCCAATGAGCTGTGGAGACAAAGTATAAAAGCGTTCCAGCACCCTATATCGTTCCGCCGGTTCGGCGGCGCGGAACAGCATTTTGTTGAGCATATGATAATATTTTTGCCCGCTCCAATGGCTTTGTGCACGATGATATAGCTGCATATGCAATTTATCCCCGTCCAGATCATCCTGCTGGGCTATAAATGCCGCTATACGCACCGCATCGGGCAGGGAATAGCTGGTCACCGCATGGAAAAACGCCCCGCGCGCGCCAATTTTGGCAATGCGGCTGCCGCCACTATTCCAATATTTTTCCAAATCCCCGCCCATAATAACGGGCAAAACCCCTGCTTCTTCACGGATAATTGCGTCAATATTCCACCCTTTTTGCGCGGCATAGCGGGCAATATTCCCGCGCCATCTTTCCACCTGCATTTCCGGTTCATCATGATAATAGGTATCTTCGATAAATAATTTATCCATGCCAAATGGCAAAACATACACAAAACGATATCCATCGCTTTGGTCCACACTGGCATCCATGATGATGGGATGTTTCAACCCATGTGGATCGGATAATTGCAGCATTTGGCCGCAAAATTTCTGCCACCCGCAATCAAAAAATCGGGTATCTGCGCCGCCGCGCGCGTCAATGACACAGGATGCATTTATCCTCTGCCCCCCTTTTAACACCACCAAACGCGGGCTTAACGCCTTAACATTGGCGGACAAAATCATATTGTCCGCAGGCAATATTTCGCGTAAATATTCATCCAAACGGTCCGACGTTATGGAATAATATTTATTGTCTAAATGCCGATTAAATTTCGGAAAATCGACATTATATCCCGCCCAGCCATAGGTGATAAGCGGCGCGATAAGCCAGCTATGCTGTGGGTCAATATCGCTGCTGAAAAAACTCCATAAATGATTGCCGCCAAAATGGTCATTTTGTTCTATCAACATCACCTTTAACTCGGGCCGCATTTTGGCCAAAGCAATGGCGGCCAGTCCACCGGCAAGACCGCCACCCACAATGGCGACATCGCATTTCAAATTGGCAGGCGGCGTGGAGATATTTTTTTCAGGAGAAGGCGCTTGAGACATAAAACCTCCCTAGCCCAAGGCGCATAAATGTAAAATGGTAAAACATCATCAAAAATACCGATTATGTCATTTATATGAAATTTTAATGTGAATTTATGGGTAAACTTTGCGCCATAATATGTTTATTATCATCAAATGAATTTTTCCATTCTTGCCTCGGCCATTATCATGACCATCATCATCGCGCTGCGTTATTTGGTAAGCAGTGGTTTTTTTGCATGGCTGACACAACAAAAATTTCCTGCACTTTATCAAAAATTGGGGCGGCAAATGCGCCGTGAAATTTACTGGTCCCTATTATCGGCGGGCATTTATGGCGTGCCGGCGGGCATTGTTGCATGGGGGTGGCAAAATTTGGGTTGGACATTTATTTATCAGGATATTTCCGATTATCCGCTGTGGTATTTGCCGATATCTTTATTTTTATATTTATTTGCGCATGACACATATTTTTATTGGACGCACCGCGCCATGCATATCCCCAAATTATTCAAAATTGCCCATGCGGTTCACCATGAAAGCCGCCCGCCAACGGCATGGGCCGCCATGAGCTTTCACCCCATAGAGGCATTTAGCGGCGCATTATTCCTGCCTTTCATGGTTTTTATATTGCCCGTTCATATATCCGTTTTAGGAATAATTTTAACCATTATGACATTTATGGGTATTGCCAATCATATGGGGTGGGAAATATTCCCCAAATGGATTGTTCATGGCAGGTTGGGTAAATGCATGATAACAGCAACCCATCATCAAAAACATCATGATATATATCGGGGAAATTATGGGCTTTATTTCAGGTTTTGGGACAAAATATGCGGCACAGATGTCGGCCTTGGCACTTTGCGCCATGGCGGTGACGCCGCTTAACCCTATACCCACGGCCCGCGCTGCCACCTCCACCAAAAGCATCATAGAGATTAATTTTACCAATATTCGAAATATAAAGGGTAAAATCATGCTCTGCCTTACCGCGCAGCCAAAGGCATTTCCCGATTGCAGCAAGGATAAGGAGGCAATAAGCCAAATTGTCACCGCCAATGGCATTGGAACGGTTAAATTGGTCGTGCCAAAGGGCGGCACATATGCCATTTCGGTCATTCATGATGAAAATAGCAATGGCAAAATGGACATGGCGATTATGATCCCCAAGGAAGGATTTGGCTTTTCCCGCAATCCTGCCATTGGTTTTGGCCCGCCAAAGTTCAAATCGGCAAGTTTTACCATTGGCGATGGTATGACCATCAAACAAAATATTAAAATGAAATATATGCTTTAAGTAAGAAAATATGATATAGGGCTCTATATTCGGGGGGATATAGAATATTGGAGTAATCATGCCTCTATACCAGATGCAAAAATATATCCCTGCCTTAATTGCCATTTCCTTCCTTGTGGCGCATTCCAATCCTGCAATCGCAGTAACAACGGAACATGACGAAACCACACAAGATAAGAGCGTAAGCACCCAAAAAACCAAAGCAAATAACCCGGAAAAATCCGGCCCGCCAGCCAGTTTTGGTGAAACGATATTTGATGATAATTGGGTCACTATCGGCGTGGGCGTGGGCAGCGGCGCTTCCTATGAAGGGTCGGATAATAGCCGCATTTTCCCTGCGCCCATTATTTTGGGCAAGATTTCAGGATATAGCTTTGGCGCGCGCGGCCCCGGTCTTTATGTCGATTTTGTAAAAAATAAGGATAAGAAACGCGTAAAGCCCATTTTGGGACCACAATTTCGTGTCCGCACCGACCGCACGGGCAATTTGAAAGACCCGGTGGTGGAACAATTGGGTGAGCGAAAGGCCGCGATTGAAATTGGCGCGGTGACCGGTGTGGAAATAAACAAGGTGCTAAACCCATTTGACAGCTTAACCCTTGGCGCGGATTTCCTGTTCGATATTAGCGGGCGGCATAATGGAATAATATCCACGCCCTATGCCGCATATTCAACGCCATTATCCCGTGCGGCATTTGCACGGTTTAGCATTTCGGCGGATATTGTGGATGATGATTATGCCCAATATTATTATAATGTTGATGCACAGCAAAGCAGCGCCAGCGGCCTTCCCATTTTTAATGCAAAGGGCGGGGCAAAGAGCGTGGGCGCAAATTTATTGGGTGGATATGATTTATCCGGCAATGCTTTGGATGGCGGTTTTTCGCTCTTTGGCCTTGTCAGCTATAGCCGCCTCAAAAATTCCGCCGCGCAAACCCCCGCCACATCCATTCGCGGCACGGCCAATCAATGGTTTTTAGCAGGCGGGGTCAGTTATAGTTTTTAATATTATCACCAAAATATATCGGTGAAAATTATATCTTTATTAAAGCAAATTATCTATACTCTTCATTGACTTAATTTTTTAAATGGAGAGTGGATTTGCGCTGGTCACATAAAAAAGGATGGATTGCCGCTCTGGCCATCGCCGCCATCACCCTTATCATATTATTATTGATGAACCGTCCGCTTATTTGCGCCTGTGGCACGGTGAAATTATGGCATGGCGTGGTGCAATCATCCCAAAATAGCCAACATATCGCCGATTGGTATATGTTCAGCCATATCATCCACGGCTTTCTTTTTTACGCATTGGCGTGGATGATTTTTCGCCGCCACCCCAATTTACAAAAATGGGCCCTGCCCTTGGCCGTGTTGATTGAAAGCGGGTGGGAGATTTTGGAAAACACGCCATTGATTATCGATCGATATAGGGAGGTCACCATCAGCTGGGGCTATGCCGGGGATAGCATCATTAACAGCATGTCCGACATTGGATGGATGACATTGGGCTTTATCCTTGCTGCGCGATTTCCGGTTAAATATATCATCGCCACCGCGATCATTTTTGAACTATTCACCCTTTATATGATCCGCGATAATTTAACGCTCAACATCTTAATGCTTATCGCACCGGTGGAAAGCATTGCGGCATGGCAAGCTGGCGGATGAATATACCCAAGGCGGGTTAAGCAATAATTATTGATGAAAATCTGCTTGCCGCTACGCGCGCACTGCACTACATTGCCATCATCCCCGGGGAGTCATGTGACTGAGAGGAGCGTGTAACGCCGTTCGACCCGATGAACCTGATCCTGTTGACGCAGGCGGAGGGAGTGGAGCGGCAATTTACGCAATACTTCCTTTAATTTATTTGGAGTATTTTTACATGGCCGACATCCCAACTAAAGCAGAAATCGGTGTAACCACTGGCCCTATTCGCGGGTCAAAAAAGATTCATGTTGCCGCAAAGTCCGGCAGCGGCATTCGCGTTGCCATGCGTGAAATATATCTTGAGCCATCATCGGGCGAACCACCTGTGCGCGTTTATGACACATCCGGCCCCTATACCGACGAAAATATTTTGGTGAATATTGAAAAGGGTTTGACCGAGCTTCGCGCCCCGTGGATTCGCGCGCGCGGCGATGTGGAGGAGGTTGACCAGCGCGAGGTAAAGCCAGAGGATAATGGACAGCTTGGCCCAGATCGCAGCGGCGGGGTCGCACCCTTTCCCCATGTGAAAAAGAAAGTTTTACGAGCGAAGGCGGGGCAAAATGTCTCCCAAATGCATTATGCACGTAAAGGCATCATCACGCCCGAAATGGAATATGTCGCCGAACGCGAAAATTTGGGCCGCGAACGTTTGGCCGAATATAAACGCGATGGGGAGTCATTTGGCGCATCCATTCCCGATTATGTCACGCCCGAATTTGTGCGCGATGAGGTGGCGCGCGGCCGCGCCATCATTCCGTCAAATATCAACCATCCCGAAAGCGAGCCTATGGCCATTGGCCGCAATTTCCTTGTCAAAATTAACGCCAATATCGGCAATAGCGCGGTGGCAAGCGATGTAGCGTCAGAGGTTGATAAAATGGTATGGTCCATCCGTTGGGGTGCGGACACGGTCATGGATTTGTCCACTGGCCGCAATATTCACGATACACGCGAATGGATTATCCGCAATTCACCCGTGCCAATTGGCACTGTTCCCATTTATCAGGCATTGGAAAAAGTGGGCGGCATTGCCGAGGATTTAACATGGGATATTTTCCGCGATACATTGATTGAACAGGCGGAACAGGGCGTTGATTATTTCACCATCCATGCCGGTGTGCGCCTGCCCTATGTGCCGCTTGCCGCCAAACGCATGACGGGCATTGTTTCACGCGGGGGCAGCATCATGGCAAAATGGTGCCTTGCCCATCATAAGGAAAGTTTCCTTTATGAACGTTTTGACGAAATTACAGAAATCATGAAGGCATATGACGTCGCCTATTCATTGGGTGATGGCCTGCGCCCCGGCAGCATATATGACGCAAATGACGAGGCGCAATTTGCCGAGCTTTATACATTGGGCGAGCTTACCAAACGCGCATGGGATCAAGATGTTCAGGTGATGATCGAAGGCCCAGGCCATGTCCCCATGCATAAAATTAAAGAAAATATGACCAAGCAATTGGAGGCATGTGGCGAAGCACCATTTTACACGCTTGGGCCGCTCACCACCGATATTGCGCCGGGATATGACCATATAACCAGCGGCATCGGCGCGGCGCAAATCGGATGGTATGGCACGGCCATGCTTTGCTATGTCACGCCAAAGGAACATTTGGGATTGCCCGATAGGGATGATGTAAAGGTTGGCGTTGTCACCTATAAATTGGCCGCCCATGCCGCCGATTTGGCCAAGGGGCATCCCGCCGCACAGGTGCGCGATGATGCATTGTCAAAGGCGCGGTTTGAATTTCGCTGGCGCGATCAATTTAACCTGTCGCTTGATCCCGATACGGCTGAACAATATCATGACCAAACATTGCCCGCAGAGGGCGCAAAGACCGCGCATTTTTGTTCCATGTGCGGGCCAAAATTTTGCAGCATGAAAATTTCCCAAGAAGTGCGCGAATTCGCCGCCAATAATCCCAATACGGCCTTTACCGGATTGAATAGCGATAATGGCGACAACCTTGCCCCCGCAGAGGCAGAGGCAGGCATGCAGGAGATGAGCAAGGTTTTCAAAGATACCGGCAGCGAGCTTTATATGGGCCAAGGCGACCGTGAGCATGATTAAATGCGAACATTATTAAAAATGAGCATGATTAAATGCGAAGATGATTAAGAACGCGAGCTTGATTAAATAATGGATGGGGGCAGTTGAAAAATTTATTTGACGATGAAAATATTTTTCGGCCAATTTTAATGCCCGATGCGGATATTTCTATCTTAAATAGTTTTAAATTGCCCCCACCCTATTCCCAATTATCCCATGATGAGATTTTGGGCATTTTGTCCGACCCCGCCCAAATATCATGGCGGCAAGAAGATATTAAAATTTTCGGCAAAATATATGCACAGCCCCGTCTTATCGCCTATTATGGTGATGAACAGGCGCAATATCATTATTCGTCAATCATCCTAAAACCCCTGCCATGGACGGATTTTTTACGCGCGTTAAAAAGGCAGGTTGAACAGGTAACGGGCGAGCATTTTAACGCCGTTTTTCTAAACCTATATCGTGATCAAAATGACAGCATGGGCATGCACAGCGATGATGAGGCCGAATTGGGCCAAAATCCGGCTATCGCCTCGCTTAGCTATGGGGCAAGCCGCACCCTTATCATGAAACATAGACATGAAAAATCACGGACAAATATCAAAATCCCCCTGCATTCGGGCAATTTATTATTGATGAAGGGCACAACCCAGCATTTTTGGAAACATGGCATTAATAAAGAAAAAACAGCCCATGGCCCACGGGTTAATTTAACATTTAGACGGGTTTTTGGGTGATGATCTATAGAGATAAGATTAGCACTTAGTTCGTAAGCCTGCTTCTTCTCATTAATGAATAAGTAGAAGATTAAATTTCATATGAATATTGGAGATTGTATACTAAAAGTCCTTAGGACTTTTAGTATACAATCTCCTTGCAAATGTCAAGCGTATTTAATGGTTATAATGTAGTTCTTGACTTTGTATGGCAGTCCATATAATTACGTCCTAAGGACGTAATTATATGGACTGCCATGGACAATAGCACAAAGCCTTTCTTTGAAAGAAAAAAAGCCACCAAATTAAGTGAGGTGGTGGCGAAAGAACTTTCGCGGTTAAACTTAGCATTAATTGAAGATTATACGCTATGGAAAATTATATCTGATATATACGAAAAACGTTCTATAACTTATTTAAGGGGTAGCACACCAAAACTATCTACCCTTCAACGCATAAAGGACATACTCAAATCAGAACAAATCATTACCAGGGATCACGATTATAACAAAATGTGGCGGGTGAACCAAGTTTCTGATGTTCAAGCCGATGAAATAGTTTGCCTAGTCGATGAAAGCACTTGCATATCACATCTTAGTGCCATGCAAATATTCAACCTGACAGATAGAAGACCTCGTTCATTATACATCACGGTAGGCCCAAACGATCATTGGTCACGCGTGACCAATGCAAATTTGAATGCCGATGACAAGGACGGCCCTAAGCGCTATAGAAGGCATCATCGTAAAATTGTGAGAGATAGAAATTTAGAAATATTTCATACAAAACGATACCCAAACACTACACGGTTAAAATCTTCACATGTGCGTGTGACAGACATTGGGGAGACCTTCCTTAACATGTTAGAGCAGCCAGAAAGATGTGGTGGTATGGCACATGTGATAGATGTTTTTACTAAACACGCTCCGATATACCTTAGTGCAATAGTGGATAGGATAGAAAAGGCTGATAAGAAACTAACTAAAGTAAGGGCTGGATATATATTAACCGAACTATTAGGTCTAAAAAACCTTACAGTTGAAAATTGGATGCAATTTGCGCAGAGGGGAGGCAGTCAAAGACTAGATCCTACTGGGCCATATAAACCTGTTTTCTCTGAACAATGGATGATCTCTTTAAATGTCTGACCCAGAGAAGCTAAAAGCAGTTCGACCTGCAAATTTCCAAGCTTGGGAAGATGCTGTTGTCCATGACAGGAAAACCCAACAAGAACGTATTGCGACAGAGCTATTACTAGCAGCTATTGGTTTAACAGAAAGCTTTAAAGACAAAATATTATTAAAAGGTGGCATATTGGTTGGCGCCGTATATCAAAGCGGAAGAAATACCGCAGACATTGACTTCTCTACAACCGCAGAGCCGCATAAAAATTTTTTAGCAGTTCTTGAAAAAGAATTAGCCGATTCCTTACCTCTAGCCGCAGCAAAAATAGGTGCTCCCAATCTTATTCTGAAAATTCAGACAGTTAAATATCGTCCGAAAGATACTGTATTTGAAGCCGCTATAGCGCCCGCAGTAGAAATTAAATTTGCCTTTGCAAATAGAGGAGAGGAAAGCGAGAAAAAATTAATTTCAGGAAAATCTAATAATATTATATATGCTGATATAAGCTTTAACGAAGAAATTCTCTGTATTGAAGAAATTGCTATAGGAGATAGCGGACTCAGCTTTTTTGCATATTCAAAACACGATCTTGTTGCTGAAAAATTAAGAGCTATTTTACAACAAAAGTTGAGAAAAAGAAACCGAAGACAAGACGTATATGACCTATGGTTTATAACTCAAAATCATGATTTCACGGATTATGACAAACAAAAAATCAAAATAGCACTCATAAAAAAATGTCAAAGCAGAAATATTGAACCAACAAATGCCTCATTAGAAGACCCAGAAATAATCGAACGGTCTAGAGAAGATTGGTTAACCTTAAAAAATGAGGTCGAATTTTTGCCTGAATTCGACGATGCATTTTCGGCAGTAAAACAATTCTACTCACAACTATGGTAACTAGAGCCCCCCTACCGAAAGCCAACTTCGAACCAGCGGGCGTTTTCGCCGGTGCGGAGCAGGCGGTAAGTGAAAATGGGTAATGGGTTACCCGCCGCGTCATAGGCATTTAATTTCGCGGCATCTCCATCCGCTGGGCCGCTTGCCTGTTCCATCGGCTTTAGGGCATTTAGGTTAATTCCCACGCTCCATATATTCGTGACCGATTTGTCCAATCCATTGGCACGGAAATTGGCAATGCTTTCGCCATCCACGGGAAAATGCAGCCATGCCATATTATTGGGGTTATTTTCTTGGCCCTTATCTTGTTCCGCTGCCATTTCTTCCATGTTATATTTCGACATGCCGCCATAATTGGTGACGGCATCGGGCGTGCCATCGTCATGGCGGTGATCATGTTTTAACTGCACGCCTTTATGGGTGCGGGTAAAAACCCATGTGCGTGATTTGTCCCATTTTCCGGGCGATGTTTCGACATGAAATGGCACGCGCACCTCTTCATCGGTGCATTTTTCCACATGCATTGTCATTTTCTTGCCCACAAAGTCCGCGTCCGCCGCCTCATCACTTAATAATTTGCCAGATAATTTTTGCCCGCATAATTTTTGCAAATTTTGCCAAAACACTGTTTGATCGCTGATATCCATTTTTGCATGGCTTGTTTGGCGCACCAATGACCAGTCATAGCCCATTTGCCGAACGCGATTTTCAATAATTTTGCGCATGGCGGCGGGCGGATTTGCCTGTCGCGTTAACATCCATAAATAACGCCCCGATGGTTCGCCCACAATGGACCAGCTATAATCATCTGCACGGTCCAGCACCCAATAATCACCGTAAAATGGACCAAAAAAGCTGACCTTTAATTTTGCGCCCTTAATATGTTCATTGCCGTCATCAACCAATTTTGCCTTGCCCTTGGCCGTGCTGGTCTTACCATCCTTTATACAGCGGTTCACCACGTCAATTTTGCCATCATCGCGCATGCTATAATCCGCGGTGACGCCGTCACATCCCTTTTGAAAGGGCGCTTCATATCGCGCCATTTCATACCATTTACCCAAATATAGGTCCAGCTGCACCGATTTTGCAGGTTGGGGCACATTGGCATTGCCCACCGGCCCCGCGCGGCCCACACATGCGGTTAAAGACAAAGCCGCCATGGCAGCAATATATATGGCCAATGGCCGGCGAGAAAAAATATTTTTCATCATCATGACTATCTTATAGGGTTTTAGCCTTGCCAAAACAAATTATTTAACGCAATTTGTCCGGACAACTATTTTTAAGGATGTAAAAATGATGATGCATCGTCCCACCCCCCTATTATTTTATGTATATATGGCGGCGTTAATATCCTGTGCGCCAATAAATGCCGCGCCCAATATCACCCAAGAACATGCGGCAAACGGCACGGACAGCGGCAAAACATTAACGCAGCAGCCGCGCATTTATTCCAATATGGAAGAAGTATATTTTGACGCAGAAGCAAAGAAAAATCCCGCGCCATGGTTATCCATTCGCGCCGCTATTTCGCCAACAAATGAAAAATTTGAATTTATTGACGCCTTTGGAAATATAATCGCACCCCCCGAAAATGTCGATATTTTGGGCGTAAATGATGATGAAATCACCTTGCAAATTGGTGGTGAAGAAAATGGCGAGGCAGGCCGAACCACCACCTTAATTCGTGCAAATCCGGTTTCATGCTGGTCGGCGGTAAAGAAAGCAACCCCTGTTTCGGAAGATGCGCAGGCCAGCATATCATCAAATGATGATTGGATTTTTGCTGCCAATCTAAAATTACATGATCAGGGCGGCCGAACGAAATTGGGCGGCGGGGACAGCGGCGCACCGGAAACCATATTGCGCGTTCGGCGCGTCATGTGGCCCGTAGGGAGCAGCAATAAGCCCAGCCTAGTGCTATATGTTTTTACATCGGACAATCCGCAATCCGCGGTCAGCTATAGCTGGGCCGATATTGATGCAAAACGTATCGGTATCAACCTGCGGTGGATGCAGGCAAGTTGCACGGTCGAACCCGCCGAATAATAGGAGTCGTTAATGCAATATTTAACGCGCCGGGCCATGCTTGCCGCCTCTGCTTTGGGGATTGCATCCTGCGCCTCTGCGCCGAAGAATATGGCCATTCAGTCATATAACGGATCGCAAAATATGCATGAAGTGGTCATTATTGGTGCAGGATTGGCGGGATTAAACGCGGCTAGAATTTTGGAGGCTCAGGGATATTCTCCATTGATAATAGAGGCCAGTGGACGCATTGGTGGTCGTGCATATACGCTTGACGATGTGGCCGGTGCGCCCGATGCGGGGGGGATTCAAATCGGCCCATCATATACTCGGTTTCGTGCTATTGCGCGGTCCTTAAATGTCGATTTATATGACAGCCCCTATACTGCTTCATCATCATTGTTCGATATAAATGGCAAGGTGATGACACAGGAGCAATGGCGGACATCAACCGTAAATTTGCTGTCCGAAACAGAAAAACATATAGCGCCAAATGGGTTATTTAGTCATTATACACGCAAGTTAGCGACCCTGCCCCATATCACATCATGGATGGAGGAAGATGCCCAGACATTAGACATTTCCTTGCGCGATTTTCTTTCCTCATATGGCGCATCACATCAGGCAATGCAGTTAATAGAGGCGAATTTAAACGGCAGTAATGTGGATCAATTATCCATGCTGCATATCGCGCGTAGCATGACATTATTTGCACATTCAAAGGGCGCGGTATCACAGGTAAAGGGCGGAACGCAGCGTATGACCGATGCGATGGCTGCGGCCCTGCGGTCGGATATACAAATCAACACCCCCATTGCTGCATTGCATCAGGATAAGGATGGCACGGATATATATCTGGAAAATGGCAAAAAAATACGCGCAAAATTTGTTATTTGCACCATCCCATTTTCGGTGATGCGCGACATTGCCCATAATTTGGATTTGGAGAGGCAAAGGATTATCGCTTCCCTGCCCTATACAAGGGCGAGTTTTATATATTTACGGGCCAAGACGCCATTTTGGCAAGAAGATGGCCTGCCAAGTGACATATGGAGTAATGCCCCCCTATTGGGCCGTGTTTTCGTGCTTGATAACATACCGCCCATGTTAAAAATCTGGTTAAATGGGCAAAGCGCAGATATTTTTGACAAGATGGATGAAGAAACGGCAGGAAAAATGGTGATGGGCGAAATTGAGCGCGTGCGCCCTTCTGCAAAAGGGCAATTATCCATTGTCAAAATTTACAGCTGGCAGAAGAATAAATATGCGCGCGGCATTTATCATCATATTGGCACTGGTCAGGGCCGCGCTTTGGCGCAAATGGTCCAAAATCAAACGGGCCGCATCATATTGGCGGGCGAACATATGGCGCGGCAAAGTAGCGGTTTAGAAGGCGCATTGGAAAGCGGCGAAAGCGCGGCCATGCACGTCTTAAACGCCCTATCCTAATATATTATGATAGCATTATTTGATTAGAAATGGGGCATATATGTCCATAATAAACTTCCCATAAATATAACGGTCAATTGCATAACCATAAAAAAAGCCCCTATTCGCATAGGGGCTTTTTTTCATAATATAGGAGAGACTATATTAAAATTTGAACTTAACCTCTGCGCCAAATGTCCGCCCCTTGCGCAGCGCGCCGAAAAATGCGCGGGGGAAACTGCGGTCAAGAGAAGTTTGAAAACCAATTGTTGATGGATTTGCAGGTTGTCCATTGCCAACACCAATGCCGTGGCGCAAATCAAACCAGCGCGTTGCCAGAGGAATTGAGTCCTCATCGGTCAAATTACGGCCAAAGACTGCAAATTCCCAATTTTCTCCGCCAACACCCAAACGTGCATTGGCCAAGAAAGTATCGCCCGTTTCGGCCAAATTATGCACTTGAACAAATTTTGATGATTCATAACTGCCGTTCAAATTGGCAAAAAATTCAAGCCTATCGGAAATATCAGTGCGATAATCCAATGCGGCATTTGCCTGCCATGGTGAACCAAGCGGAAGGCGGTTACCCTTAATCGAACAAAGCGGCAGTTCTGACGGTAGAGGGTTTAACGCATTTGAAATCAGGAAACCTCCCGAATTTAACACATATTGAAAATCATCGCAGCCGCTGGTGAATTTTGCCGATGTATAGGCAACACCCAAATTTAGCGTCAATGGATCAGCCAATTTGGCGGTTAACTCCGCCTCAAAACCCTTAACCGTGGCATCGCCCTGATTAGTGGCGATAGAGGTTAAAGTACCGCTGCCCACGGGTAAAGCGGTGGTTAATTGCACGCCCTTTACCTTATTATAATATGCCGAAAGGTTAATTTGCAATCTGCGGTCAAGCAATGATTGTTTGATACCAATTTCACCGCCGCGCAACGTTTCGGGTTCATAATCTGAACGCCCGATGGATATGCCCGCCGAACCATTTGTGCCGCCAGGCTTATTACCCTCGGTATAAATGGCATAAATCAGACTATCATCACTTGGTTTCCAATCAATGGTCACACGCGGGACGAAATCCTTGGTTGTTGCACCGCGAAATAATGTTGAGCCCGATGTGGTAAATTCTCGGCGGCTTTTGCTTTCCACCATATAACGACCCTCTACACCCACTGTAATATCTGGGCCAAGGTCAAATTCCACCTGTCCAAAAACGGAACTGTTGCGAATTGTTTCCTCATCAGTTCCCGCCGAACCATAGGGGATACCATCTATGCCAGATGTGAATGTAATATCACGGTCACGGATTTGAAAATCATATAAATATGCACCAATGCTACCGCGCACAGCCTTGTCCTGCGGCGTTGATAATTTCAACTCCGCACTGACATCTTCGGCCCTGCTAACATGAGTGTTGGCAAATGCTGGCAGCGCACTTGTCGCGGTTGGAACAGGGTCAAATAATGTGTTAAAATAAACAAAGGCATCGCTATGGTCGCTATCAGTGCCGGTGCGTGACAATTCATTGCGATAGGCGAAAATTGCGCCCATGCTCCACCCGCTATCGCCTAAATCAGCCTCAACACCCGAACTGACAAACCAACGCTTTTTATAATATCCATCAACCGGTGTGCCGTCACGCGTTTCGGTAACCAATGGCCCAAATGCGCTGTTGCGCACCAGTACCGGCACAGGATCATTATTTAACGCCACTGTTCCAGGCTTAATAACCCCGCAGAAATATTGATTTGTGTTTGTCGATGTGGCTGTTTTAGGCCAATAGGGAAAGAATGATGACCCAACACGATAATTGGCGCTTCTAAATCCGGGTTTGCAATTATTTTGATCCGCCCCTTGCATAAATAAGGCAGGTGTGCCGTCATCTTGGATTTCATATGAAACACGCGTGCGCCAGCGCACATTATCACCGGGGGTTACATAAAATGTAGCCGCAACATTTGTGCTTTCTTCTTGCCCAACCTTTTTCCCGGTTAAGCTGTTGCGATGTTGCCCGCCATATTCATAATAACGCCCTTCCAAACGCACCGCAGCCACATCCTGGATAAGGGGGACAGAAATACTGCCCGATATATTTTTTTCGCCATATTCGGCGGCGCGAACCGATAATTGCCCAGTAAAATCATTGCCCGGCGTTTTGGTGACAAAATTTATTGCGCCCGAATAGGTGTTACGGCCATATAGCGCGGATTGAGAACCCTTCACAATTTCAACCCGTTCTAGGGATGAAAAATCAAGCGATTGAATATCACCGCGATACAATGCACCATCGATAAATACCGACACGCCCGATTCAACGCCAAATTGTACGCCGGTAAGAACATTACCCAAACCGCGAATAACCGGACGATCTGTATCCCGTCCAAATGCTTGGCTAAAACTTAAACCAGGGGTTTGGTTACCAATATCGGCAATATCGTTTAAACCGCGATCCTCCAATGTCTCGCTATCAAATGCAGTCACCGCCACTGGCGCTTTATTGATTGATTCGGTTGTCTTGCGTGCAGTTACCACAATTTCTTTAATGCCGCCATTCTCCGTCGGAGCGGCTTCCTGCGCCAATAATGGCGAAGTAAGACATGATGCAGAACATAAGGATGCAATAATAATTTTTCTCATTTTCTTCCCCTCTTGGAAACATTTCTTGCTTCTTTGTTTATTAGACATGACGTTTTTACAAAATTTGTCCAGACAAATTTTATTTTTCTGCCTATTATGGGCGGTAATGTTGCATGTTTGCACCAGTTTATTTGCGATAGGATATTGAAAATGAATAATATTTACTCAAATTGTTTTCGAGTCATTTTTTTATCACTCATCTTTATTTTTGGTCCGCAAATGGCCAATGCTTCGCCAAACATGATAAATGAACCCATGGAATCGGCTGTATTAAATGACAGTAATCAGCCCCAATGCACGCATATAAAATCGGGGTTTCAGGAAATTATCCTGACCACGCGCAACCCGCAAATATGGATTAAATTCCTAACCACACAGGCAGGTTGGGAATTAAAAAGCACTGCAAAAATGGGTGATGAATTAAATCTATGGGAATTGCCAAATTCAGCCAAGGGAACGGCATATTTATTGTCAAATAAGGGCGAAGATAAAGGCTATATCAGGCTGGTCCATTTGGATAAAGTTCGCCAAGAACAGATAAGAAGCGATGATCGTCCATGGGATATTGGCGGCATATTTGACATGAACATGCGCGTCAAAAATCTTTACGCCTTACGCGAGAAAATGATTGCCGATGGCTGGATTGGGGAAAGCCCCCCGATACAATATGTTTTTGGTCCTTTTGAAGTGATAGAGTGGATTGCGCGCGGCCCAGATGGCGTGCGTATCGCAATGATAGAACGCATCAAGCCCAATTTGGAAGGATGGCCAAATTTGGTGAAAATGAGCCGCGTTTTCAATTCAACCAGCATCGTCAAAGACATGGACAAAAGCCGTCAATTTTATGAAAATATCCTATGCATGAAACCATATTTATTAAGCAATAAGCCAAGCGATAGCGAAGGGCCAAATGTCCTTGGTCTGCCGCATAATATGGCCACAAAAATATCACGAAATGTTGCCATTTTACATCCGCAAGGCACAAATGATGGATCGATAGAATTATTACAATTTGAAGGCGCAGAGGGCAGTGATTTTAGCAAGCAGGCAAAGCCATATAATTTTGGCCTATCCGCCTATCGCTTTGCGGTGGATGATATTGCGGTGTCGCATAATTTTTTAATGCAAAATTATATGGTTACTTCACAGATTATCAATATAAATATAGCGCCCTATGGAAGGGTTCGGATTTTTGGTTTTTTTACACCAGATGGCATTTGGATTGAGTTGTTTGAAATTATGGCCCAGCAATAATTGCCCAAATATATATTCAAATATATGAAGGCTATATCAAAAATTGCATCCATATTTTTTGCTATACTATATTTAACATTTGCATATTGCGAAACCTACGCTAATTTGTCCGGACAAATAATTTTACGAAAGCATTACCATGCCTGCCTATATGATTGTCACCGCCAAAATTTCTGATCGCGACGCCTTTATCAACGGATATGGCATGGCCGCTGGCGCATTGGTTGAAAAAATGGGCGGCAAATATGTTTTGCGCGGCCCCGGTGCCATATTATTGGAAGGCGAAAATAGCGGCCAATATGATGGGGCATCAATGGTCATTTCCGAATGGCCCGACAAGGCAGCAGCGCAAAAATTTTGGGATAGCGCCGAATATCAAGAAATAAAAAAACTGCGCGATGGCATTGCCGATTGCCAAGTATTGTTAATTGAAGGGACGAAAATAAATGGCTGATATCATCAAAAGAACCACCCTGATGGTGCGCGATGGCGACAAGGCCAAAAATTGGTATGAGCAAGTTTTCGGCATGACGGCGTGGATGGACACGCCCTTCACCCTATCCGGCAATCAATTGGCGGCAGGGAAAAAGGGGGATGAAACACGCCTTATCATCCTAAAATGCGAAGATGATTTAATCGGCATGATTGGTTTATTGGAATGGTTAAACCCAAAACAAGACGCCCCCAAACAATTGCCCACAAGAATAGAATTTGGCACGCCCATTTTTGTGGTGGCCAGCAATGATGCAAAGGGCGCAGTGGAGCGCGCCCGCGCCCTTGGTTCGCACATCCATTGTGAGCCGCATGAGTGGCAAGTGACCGGCGCAGATGGCAAGAAAAAGGATATGATTGGATGTTCTTTCTGGGATTTGGATGGTTATTTTTTTGAGGTAAACCAAATCGTCAAGGTGCATGATTGATGCACGCCGCCCCCGCATCCTTGCAAAACTCTGATGCGCAAAACTCTGATGCGCAAAATTTTGATGCCCAGAATTTTGATCTATTGTCGCGGGGCAAGAAAATTTGTGATGACGCAAATTATCAATGGCGCATTGCCCGCTACCCCATTGGCAATGTTCAGCCAGAGGATTTTCACTGGCATGTGGAGGAAATTCCCGAACCTAAAAATGGGGAAGTTTTATTAAAAACCCATTATCTTGGCCTTGCCCCCGTCATGCGTTTTTACATGATGGGCCAAAATCCATCGGGAGAGACTGCCCTTAAAATTGGGAATGTCATCCACGGGCGCGGGGTCGCACAAATTGTAAAATCGCGCCATCCCGATTGGAAAGAAGGCATGATGGTGCAGGGGCAAATGGGGTGGCAAACATATAAGGTTTCGGCAATGACGCCGCAGGAAAAATTCTTTGTCATGCCAAATTATGGGCCGAATAATAAACTGCCCGCCGCATTGGGCGCAGGGGTTTTGGGCATGACCGGCCTGTCCGCCCATGCCGGATTATTCGCCACAGGCAGCCCAAAAAAGGGCGACAAAATGCTGCTTTCGGGCGCGGCGGGCGGCGTGGGATCAATGGTCAGCCAATTGGCCGCCAATGTTGTGGGATGTGATGTAGTTGGCATGGCGGGCGGCACTGAAAAATGTGATTTCATTAAAAAACATGGATGCCGCGCGGCCATAGATTATAAAAATGAAGATATTGCTGCTGCGATTGACGCACATTTGCCCAGCGGGATTGACCTATATTTTGATAATGTAGGCGGCGAAACGTTACAGGCCGCGTTGGAAAGGTTGCGTATGCATTCCCGAATTGTCCTATGTGGATCGATTAGCGAATATACACGCCGCGACCCATTTTCCCTATCCAACTATACCCGCCTGCGCCGCACGGACAGCATGATGAAGGGGTTTTTCGTTTATAATCACCTGCATAATTGGGAACAGGTGATGGATGATTTGGCGGGATGGATAATCGACGGAAAATTAAAAGCAGTGCAGGATTTTGTTCATGGTTTTGAACATATGCCCCGCGCCTTGGCCAATTTATATTATGGCAATAATATGGGCGTGCAATGTTGCAATGTACGCGGCGAGCCAGAAATTTGGAATTAAAGGAAAATTTATCATGAGTGAGAAACAACAAACACGCTTTCAACGGGCAAATTTCGTAGTCGCAGACATGGAAAAAGCACTTAGTTTTTATGTCGGCGTTTTGGGTTTTGAGGTCACCTATACAAAGGGGCATAATCCAGACAGCTATTCCATTCCGGTTTTTGAAATTCCAGACGGGGCGGAACTTGGCTTTGTTATATTGTCCCTGCCCGGACAGCCGCGCGTGATGGCGCTGTCCTCCATTGGGAAAATCCCCCTTGCCCCCGTGCCGCACCCCCGCCGCAGCGCCATAGTGCTGGACGTGGCCGATCCGGATAAGGTTATGGCGGACAGCCGCGCCCTTGGCCTGCATGTATATGAGGAAGGGCGGTTGGAAACCCATGATGGCCGCATTGGCCGCGAAATTGGCATTGTTGATTTTGATGATAATTTGGTGGTGATTTATTTAATCGCAGAGGCCGAATGACCAACATGTCCGAACATCAAAATAAACATATTACCGCCCCCTATCCCAGCGCGGGCGCAGGATGGTTTTTGGTTTTCATGTTAACCGGCGCCTATATTTTCAGCTTTGTCGATAGATATATTTTGGGTTTGTTAATCGAACCGATAAAGGCCGAATTTCAATTGTCCGACCGCAATGTCGGTTGGTTGTTAAGCGCATTTACCATCATATATGGCTTTGTCGGCATATTTATGGGGTGGTTAATTGACAGGGGACGGCGCACATGGATTGTCGCCATTGGCATTGCATTTTGGTCCGCCGCCACGGTGGCAACGGGTATGGCGAAAAATTTCGCCGCCCTATTCACCGCCCGCATGGGCGTGGGCGTGGGCGAGGCAACGTTAAGCCCCGCCACTTTTTCCATGATAGGGGATAGTTTCCCACCCGAAAAACGCGGCAAACCCATCGCATTTTACTCCTCCGCTTTGCCCATTGGTGCGGGGCTTGCATCCTTATTAAGCGGCGCGATTATCGCATGGACAGCCAATAGCGGCCATCAATCCCTGCCTTTATTGGGGGAGCTTTCACCATGGCGTTTTACCATGGTCTTGGTCGGCCTGCCGGGGATTATATTCGCGTTATTTTTCCTGTTCATCAAAGAACCTATGCGCCGTCCCGCCGCCGTTTCATCCAATATTATCGGCGGCAGCAGCTTTACCGATGCGATTAAATATATTTGGCAGAATAAGGCATTATATACAGGATTTATCATGATAATCGGCACGATGACTGCCATCGCCTATAGTCAGGGATTTTTGGCCGCCACCTTTGATCGCACATGGGGATGGTCGGCGCAAAAATATGCCTATATTAACGGCCTATCCCTGTTAATCATTGGCCCGTTAAATATGATGATAGTCGGCAGCATTTCCGATTGGTGGACGAAAAAGGGCGTAAAGGATGCCTCGCTTCGTTTATTATATATTGGTTTTTTCATCATGGTGCCCAGCGCGGCTATCCCTCTATTCATGCCAAATGGTGAAATCGCCTTTGCCATATTATGTATCAACACCGTGGGCATTGGCATTGTATCGGCCATTGGGGTCACGTCTTTATTGGTGATTACCCCATCGCAAATTCGCGGCCAAATTGTCGCCATTTATTACCTTATCATCAGCTGGTATGGATCATTAGGGCCAATTGTCGTCGGCGAATTGTCCAGCAGTATTTTTGGCGAAGAAAATATCCGTTTTGCCATGGCAACTGTGCCAATAATTTTTGGCATCATCCCCTTCATCCTTATGCCATTAACCCGCCGATTATATATTTTACAAATGGATAAGTTGGGCGTGATGGGCGAATAAAATAATGACCCATAATCCCCCCATCATTAAAGGATATAGCGATAGCAGCTTTGGCCAAATTCATTGGCGTATGGCCGGAGAAAATCGCGAAGAAGTGGATATTTTCTGCCTTCACCCTGCGCCCTATAGCGGCCTTGCCTATACCAATATCATGCCGCATTTGGCCAAAAACAGGCGGGTATTTGCGCCCGATTATCCCGGCCATGGAGGATCAGCCCCCTTTCGTCATGATGCCAGCATCAATGATTATGCACGCGCCATGGCCGAAATATTGGAAGAACTTACCAATGGGCGAAAAACGCATCTTGTCGGTTTCCATACCGGATGTTTGGTGGCGGCGGAATTATCCATCATCGCGCCGCAATTTGTGGACGGAATCACCATAATCGATGTGCCTGCATTTGATGCAGAGACAAGGGCAAAGCTGCTGCCCAAATCGGGCGGGGAATATGTTATAACGCCGGAACTTTCCTGCCTTGAACCGGCATGGTTATTGGGCATGACCAAAAGAATTGAAAGCCAAGGGGTAGAGCGCAGTTTTGAAATGTTCACCGAACAATTGCGCCATGGGCGCGGGCGCAATGCAGCATTTCATGCGGGCTTTAGCTATGATGTGGAGGGGCAATTTGCCAAAATATCATGCCCCGTTCATATCATCGCCAGCCAATCGGCATTATTAGATGCGACAAGACGCGCCGCCACCTTAATCCCCCATGCGGCATATGTTGAACGCACCGATATAAAACGCGCGGTGTTGGATGAAGCCGCCGAAAAAGTCGCGGCGCAAATATTAAGGCAAGTCAAAAAATGAGAATTAAACCGTTAAGCATGGACGAGTTAACACCGGAATTAAGGGAAACGCTTTCCTTTGCGCAGGAAGTTATGGGATTTTCCGCCAATGATGTTTTGACCATGGCGAAATGGCCCGCTTTATTGTCCGCGATGCAACAGCTTGTCGCCACCATATATGCAAAGGGTGAATTGGATGATCTGTTAAAACGAATGATCGGCATGATAGTAAGCGCAGCCGCAGGGTGCCGTTATTGCCAGGCGCATACCGCCCATGGCGCGGCCAAAATATTGCCAAATATATCACCCAATGATGCGGAAAAATTACAGTCCGTCTGGGAATATTCGACCAGCCATTTATTTAATAATGCCGAGCGAGCAGCATTGGACCTTGCTCTGGCGGCAGGGCAATCACCAAATGCGGCAAGTGACAATCATTTCATCAATTTACGTAAATATTTTAGCGAACAGCAAATTATGGAAATTATGGGCGTCATCGGCCTATTTGGATTTTTAAACCGGTGGAATGACAGCATCGCCACCACTTTGGAGCAAGCGCCTTTGGATTATGCCACATCGCATATAGACGCTGCCCATTGGACGGTGGGAAAGCATGAAGGTTAAATCTCTATCAATTCCAAAATTTCACCTGCTGGGCCGATGACCGAGGCGCTTTTACGGCCCAAATAAGGGGCTTCATCCCTTATCTTTGGTAGGGAAATCCAAGATAAATTTAACGAATCCAATTCATCCACGGCCAAGCTTACCACCGCATTGCCGGGTGGCAACATGCCGCTATGCCTTGGGCGAATGTCCGCCATTTCGGGATAATCATCCACCTCCAATATCGGCAATCGGTCCTTTTGCACCATGGTCAATTGGGTAATGCTATCGCTGGGCAGGTTAAAAGCATTGTTAATCATGCTATATTCCAATGTATAAGTGCCGCCATCATTAAATCCGAAATGCTGTTCATACCATGATACCGCTTTACCCCTATACTGCGCGGCCAATATGCAAATAAAGGCATGGTCCACCAATGAACGGGCCATGGGTAAATCGGTGCTGGGCGTGTTTTCGCGCACTTCGTTCAAATATAACATTTCGCGCCCACGGCCCAAAATTTGCATGGGAATGAAGTAGGGCAGCCCCGCCAATTCCTTGGGCGGGCCAACAATTTCAAAGCCGCTGCCTTGCAATCTATCTGGCCAGCCAAAAACATCCTGCACGCTTAATTCAAATGCGGCCCAGCCATAGCTTGTCGTGGGCGCAAAATGTGGCACATCCTCTTGTTCGACCACACGCATGAAAAATTGCGCCCCGCTTTTGGGTTGAAAAATCGCTATGGGCCGGCCCGCGCTGTTCGGGCAATTCCAACTTTGCGCCAATTCATCGCTTAATATGCCCTCATACACCAAATTCATGCCCAAAATATCGCGATAATCATCTATCGCCAATTGCAAATTGGGCGTGGTGGAAAGCCCGCCCAAAATTGACCCATGTTGCAGATGATGGGTCATGTGAAATCTGGCTTTCTTTTGTTCAAAAATGCGTCCACACCCTCGGCAAAATCTGGCCCATCAAAAGCGGCGTTGAATAAGGCGCTGGTTTGTGCATCATCATCCGCCTGACCATCCAAAATGCGCCGGATCATTTTCTTGCTTTCGCGCTGGCTATGCGCCGAAGTCGCGCAAATTTGCTGGGCCAATTCATCCGCATCGACATAGGGGTTTTGCGATAAAATGGTGATAAGGCCGATACGCGCTGCCTCTGCCGCGTCCAATAAAGCGCCGCTATATAATATCCGCTTTGCCTGACTTGGCCCGACCAAATCGGTCAATAATTTTGTGTCATGCAGCGAATAGACAAGCCCCAATTTAGACGGCGTAATGCCATAACGCGCATCATGCCCTGACACGCGCATGTCGCACGCAATGGCAATGCCGCAGCCTCCGCCAACACAATCGCCATCAATAACCGCAATTGTCGGTTTTGCCGCGCGGGCCAGTTCATATTGCACCTTGGCAATGGATGCCTGATTTTTTGCCCGCCAAATGGGGTCGGGCGCACCGGATGCAAATTCGCCAATATCCGCGCCCGCGCAAAATGCGGCATTTTGCTTGCTGGCATGGACCATTAAAACACGGATATTGTCATCATCCATTGCATCGGCCAATAATATAGGGAATAAATCCCACATTATCTGGTTAAATGCATTGCGTTTGTCGGGACGGTCAATCATCAAATGGGCAATTTTTCCCTTTTTCTCCAACCTTAACGTCATATTTGATAATTCCTTATGCGGGGTCAATTTCGCGCAAATGCTGTCCAATGGCGCGGCGCGTGGTCACCCATATATCATCATGCTTTCTGACATGTTTGAAAAATTCCTCCAATGCCCAAATGCGTCCCGCACGGCCAATGATGCGTAAATGCAGTCCCAATGACATCATTTTGGGATTACCCTCCACCCCTTCGCGGTAAATTTGGTCAAAATTCCTTATGGCATAGGCCAACCATTGATCGGGTGTCATGGCCGGATCGGTCCACATTTTCATATCATTATTGTCCAATTGATAGGGCACAATGACCATGGGTTTTTCTGGTACAGTCGCCTTATCCCAAAAGGGTATATCACCGGAATAATTATCCATATGATATTCAAACCCCTCCTCTATCAATAATCGGCGTGTATTATCGGTATGGAAATATCGCGAAAGCCAGCCATAGGGCCGCGTTCCGGTGGTTTTTTCAATGGATGTTACCGCCATTTGAATAAATTCACGTTCCTTTGCCTCATCCATTTTAAATTGATGTATCCAGCGATAGCCATGGCTGACCGGTTCATGCCCCAATTTGGCGATAGCCTCCCCAATTTCGGGATGATTTTCAAGGCTTAACGCCGCGACGGTCCAACTGGCCATCATTTCATATTGCTGTAATAATTTCACAATGCGCGGCGCACCCGCCTTTATACCATATAAATAATTGCTTTCATTGCCATAATTGCGAATGGGTGATTTAATGTGAATGCCAAGTTCATCCACCGGTTCCATGCCGCGATCGCCGCGTGCGATGGTCATTTCACTGCCTTCTTCGACATTGACCACAATGGACAGTGCCATTTTTGCGCCACCTGGCCAATCAATCCGTTCTTCAGGTAAAATATGGGTCATTAATGCATTTCCTCCCCGCCAGAGACATTTAACGCCTCTCCGGTAATATAATGGGCCTCTTCACTGGCAAGCCAAGCACAGGCGGATGCCGTGTCGCTGGGCAGGCCGGGGCGGCCCATGGGGTTTTTGGCGGCCATATTGGCGACATAAGCCTCCACCGATTCAAAACCCAATAATTTGCTGAAATATAAATTTTGTTCTGCGCCCAATGCGGTGGTGACATGATTGGGACAAATGGCATTCACGGTAATGCCATGCATGCCAAGCTCCACCGCGCTGGCCCGCGTCAACCCTATCATCCCATGTTTGGAGGAGACATAGGCAGGCAGATGCGGAAATCCTGTTTTTGCCGCTTGGCTGGCAATATTGATAATCCGCCCGCCACCTTTTCCGGTTTCTTCTTGCCGCTTTACCATCGCCCTTGCCGCTGCCTGTGTGCAATAAAATGCGCCGTTCAAATTAACCGAAATTACCTTGGCAAAGTCGGCGGAAACAACATCCAATAATGGTTTCATCATAAAACCAATGCCCGCATTATTGACCAAAATGTCCACCGCGCCAAATGCATCCACGGTTTGTAAGACCAAGGCGTCACATTGCGCCGCATCCGACACATCACATGCAATGGCGGCCACCTTTGCGCCGCGCCCGCGTAATCCATCGGCCACTAGCTGTGCCTCATCATCAATCACAATGTCGGAAACAACACAATTTGCCCCTTCATCGGCAAAGCGCTCTAATATCCCTTGGCCAAGTCCCTTTTGCTTGCCAGATCCTGTGACGATAATGGTTTTTCCGGAAAATCGCATTATATATCCTTGGTCAAAATGAAAATGGGATTGTCGGCAAATGCCTGAAACGGGGCGACCTTTGCCTGAAATTCGGGATTTGATACATCGCCGACAAATTCATCCATGCCATTTATGTCTATCACCTCAATATAATCATAGGGGGATTTGGCATCCGAACCAAAAATTCCCGTGGCGCGGTGCACAGTAAATTCATGAACCGATGGCAAAGCATTGGCGGTGGGAATATCATCTGCGCGGGCCCATGCCTCATATTCTTGGGCATTTACGCCAGATTTTAAGTTAAATAATACGATGATACGCATCTCTCTCTCCTTATTTCAGATAATTTTTTGGGCGGCGATATGCCGATAATTTTTCATCCAATTTTGCCGCCATGGCGAATAAATCCGCCTCGCATCCCCTTGTGCCAATAATCTGCACGCCAAGCGGCATGTTTTTATCATTCATCCCCATCGGTATTGAAATGGCGGGCAGGTTTGCAATATTGGCAAGACAGGTAAAATCGGCCTGATTGGCGGGGGCTGCTTCATCATGGGCGAATGCCCCCTGCGGCGCGGTGGGTAAAATAATATGGCCATGTTTCGCCACGATTTCCTGCATTTCTGTGGCCGTTTGGCGCAAAATTGCCAAATCTTCCTGCCAATCTTCCCCCCGCCTTTTTGGACCATAGGAAAGCAATTTACGTAAATTGACGGATAATTTTTCTTGGTCCACATGGGCCAAATGGGCCGCCATATCGCGCGATGTTTTGATAAATCCGGCAAATCTTATCCGTGAAAAAGGATGCGATAAATGCGCGGTGGCAATTGGCCCATCAACATGGCGCAATGTATCGCGAAAATTCTCTATCACTTCCAATTCGCAATCAACCCCGCTTTCTACCAATGTTGCCACCGCGCCGCCTGCGGCATCATTTTCAGCAAAATTGGACATTATCCGCGCCGCCATTTCAAGCAGGTTCAAACTACGCGCCATTGGGCCAATACAATCAAAATCGGCCTGTGCAATTTCCAAACCATCTTGGCTGATGCTGCTTTGTGCTGGTTTGAACCCATAAATGCCGCAATATGCCGATGGGATACGCACCGATCCCATTGTGTCGCTGCCCAATGCAATGTCGCATAAACCCGCCGCCACGGCAGCGCCGCTGCCGCCCGATGAACCGCCCGGGCTATATCCCAATTTATGCGGATTTTGGGTTGCACCAAAATATGGATTGTCGGTTTTCGCGCCCAGCGCCGCCTCCTCCATATTCAACATGCCAATAATCGCCGCGCCTTCACCGCGCAGCCGCGCCACCGCCTCTGCATCCCTATCTGCTATTCTATCCCGAAATGCTTCACATCCTGCGGTCCATGGCATATTTTTAACGGCAATATTTGCCTTTACCCCAATGGTCAGACCCGCCAAAGCGCCCTCACCTCCCTGTGCCTCTGCATCAAAATCGTTAAAGGCGTTTAATAGCTTATTTACATCCTTTATCGCGTCAAAATTTATCATAGGCCGCGCTCATCAATCAATCTTATCGGCTTTTGTCTGGTGTCAATTTGGGTGTCGGCGGCGGTTTCACCTGCGCCAACCATATTTACCGATACCTCTATCCCCAATCCCTTGCGTAATAAATCGGATAGCTGTGCCTTATTGCTGCCGCCCTTGCTTTCCAATGTGACATGCATATCATCCCGTCCGGCGGCATCGCGGGTTACGCGGCAAATATATTCACCGGTTAAATCGCTGCGTCCTTCGATAATTGACCCAATGGCGTGCGGGAAAATATTAATGCCGCGCAATTTCACCATATTATCACTGCGCCCCTTAAAACCGCTAATCCGCTTAAACACCATGCCGGTATCATTGTTATCGGTGCGTTCTTCGGTAATATCATGGGTGTTAAACCGGATACAGGGGGCAATATCATCCTTAAACAAACAGGTGACAACCATATCGCCGGTTTGTCCCGCAGATACAGCCGCGCCGCTATCCACGTCCAAAATTTCCAAAAATTGAGCATCCTCCCAAACATATAAACCATTGCGATCCGGCCCTTCGCCCGCAATGCTGCCCGTGTCGCCCACGCCATACCAATCATATGCCTTTGCACCATGCCATGCTGCCTCGGTCGCGGCGCGGTCCTCCGTTCCCAAATGGCCGATAATCATTTTCAATTTTATCCGGTCGAATAATTTTTCCGCCTCTGCCACATCGGCCAATTTGCGGATATAATCGACAAAACCAACCATGCAGGTCACGCCAAAATCGGCCATTAAATTTACCTGATTCATGCTGCGCGTTTCAATGCCCGTTCCGGCGGAAAGAAACAGGCTGTTGGTATAATGCGTTACGGACTCGCGAATATAATGCCCGCCATTTATCATGCCATGACCATAAACGGATTGCACCACATCATCGCGGCCAAGCCCCATCCAGCGATACATGCGGCCAACCAATAAATTGGTTATTTCACGCCCTTTTGGCCCAAACATCAATGGTTGCGGGCGGCCCGTTGTGCCCGATGTTGTGTGGAAAATTACCGGCGCGGCGTCATTCCCCTTTGCCCGACCATCAAAATCGCCATAGGGGGGGAATTGCTGCACCGACGCCATTAAATCGCTTTTGTCATAAACGGGCAATTTGCTTATATCATGCAATCCGCTTATATCGCCGGCCTCTATCCCCTTTGCGCCCCACAGCCGTTGGTAAAATGGAATTTGCCACCCGCGCTGCATCAATTTTAAAAATTGCTTATTTTGTATGGCATATAATTCATCACGCGACATATTGGTATAACGGCGCACAAATTCGTCACCAACGGGATATTGCTCCAACATTGCCTTGGCATCAAATGTTTCAAAATAGGATGGAAAACTCATTTCTTCTCCGTTGCATAATTTAGGGGTTCGTTAAAAATTTTTAATGTTGTTTCGGGGCAAAGGGCGCGGCACAGATCATATTTTTCCTGCACCTGCTTTGCCGACATGGGGGCATTTGGGCTGCCCAAATTATCATGGATAATCTGTGCAATCTCACTGCCGTCTTTTAATGTGATGAGAAGCCGCTGCGGGCCAAGGGCATTGCCGTCTTGATTATCATCCAAAATTACAGATATATTTTTTGCCAATGCGGCCAACCGGTCATCCGCCATGCCCGCATCATCAAAATAGGCTGGGTTAATATATCCATCGCGCACCATCATTGCCGCCAAAAATGGTAGGGATAATCGGGCATAGGATGCGCGCATCCCATCCATATATGGCCGCGCGACAAGCCGGTGGATTAAGGGCGGCGCATATAATTTCATCCCCGCAACATTGCCCAAATTTACCGCGCCATCGCCATATAATTTTGCCAATGCGCCCAATGCGCCATGGCTTGCCCGACCCGATGGATATGGCTTTACGCTCACCTCTGCTATCCGCCAGATCTTGCCCAAATATGTGCAATATTCGGTCAGATCCAATGGTTCGATAAGGGCGCCATAGCCAAATGGCCCATCCAAAATATCATGCGGCCCGTTCATATCGCCGCACCCCAAATCCACGGCCATAATTGCCGATTTTGCCGCATTGGCAATTTGCAGCGGCAGGGTGATACTTGCCTCCACATGTGCCTGCATCGTCCCGCCAATAAAGCTATAGGCAAGGCCGATAATATTGGCCATTTCTTCACGGCTTGCCCCCGCCAATCGCGCACATGCCAATGATGCGCCCATTAAACCCGCCGTGGCAGGGCGGAAAAATTTCATCGGTCCGGTTGCCGCCATGCCAAATCCACTGGCAATATCCACCCCAATGGCAAGGGCGGTTAGAAATTCTTGCCTATCACTACCGCCCATTTTATCGGACATGGCAAGCAATGCCGCGCTTACCACCGACATGGCGTGAACCACCGCACCCTCATGCACCGCATCCCATTCAAGGCAATGTATCGCAAATCCATTAAAAAATGCCGCCGATGCTGCAGGTAATTTTTCGTCCCTGCTTAATATTCGCGCATCATCATTTGCGCCCCATTGTCGGATAATGGGCAGCAATACCTGTGCCTCGGGCGAATATGCACCCGCTGCGCCCACGGCTAAAGTATCGGCCAATAAATGTTCGCAATGGCCGAGCACATCATCGGGCAATTTATGCGGCGTGGCGGCAAAATCCAATATGAGGTTAATATTTTTCATGAAAGCCAGCCTTGCAATAATTTTTGAATTTCGCCCACATCATTTGAATTTAGGCACAGGTTAATCGCGGCATCCGCATCTTTTTCGCTTAACCCGCCCCATAAAATCAATTGACGCGCCTTATCCATTATTTGCCCCTCGCTCATCGGGCATTCGGGATCGCCCAAGGCATCGATAACTTCCACAACATCCCCGCCGCATGACACCCGCGCCCCATAATGTTGCGGGTAACGCGCTTCAATATCATCGGCCTGTTCCACCGTAATTCGCGCCCGTGCAGCGGCATATTTTGAAATGGCATCCGGTTCAAAATCATTAAGCTCAATCTCCCCCTTATCGGCAATCACCGCCAATGCATGTTGAATGGAAAATTTTGCCTCCTGCGTGCTTTGCGGGTTTTGCCGGTCGCAAAATGTCACCGCATCTTTATATGTTTCAACAACGATTTCACCGTGTAAATCGCCTCTTCTTTCCTTTAATCTTATAGCGGCATCAATGGCGGGGTGTGCATGTCGGCACGCACCCCATGGTTTAAAACTGACATCAAAAATGCGCCATTCATCCAAATATTTCATCGGCTTTGGTTTATCACATGTTGCGGCATATAGGCCCTGTGGCCCTTCCAAGATAAATTTGGGGCCGGTAAATCCCTGTCTTGCCAATCGTGCCTGCCATAATCCGGCAAGGGCGGCATGGGTTAAATGCATTTGTTTGGTCATCACATTTTCATGGCGCATTTGCCATAAACCGCCCGCTATTGACCCCGCATTTCCCATGGCGAATACATATTTATCCTTATCAAAACCAAAAATATGGCCCGCCGCCACGGCCGCGCCAAATCCGCCGGCGGTGGCGCTATTATGATAAAATTCATAATGGCGGCTATCCAATGTCTCGCCAATGATGATCATCGCCTCATATCCCACGGCCGCACCATTTAACAATATTTCCATCGTGCCATTAACTTCACGGATAGCGGATAAGGCCGATGGCCAAACCGCCGGGCCAGGGTGCAATATGGATGTGCGGTGAATATCGTCCATTTCCAGAACATTGCCCAACATTGCCGCGCGGGTAAGAATGTCTGACTCGGCCATTTTAACAATATTGGCAATCTTGCTTTGCCGCGCACCCGCCACACATCCCATCCAATCAAGCAAATGTAACCGCGCACGTTTGTGCAACGCATCGCGCATATTCCTATCCACGGGGCGGATTAAATGCGCGGCCAATTTCTCGGTTAAGCTCTCTTGCGTCATCGGCCCGTGCCTAGTAAGTTAACATTCTTAAATGGAGAGATATTTTGGCAAAAAAAGCTGTTATTGGGGCTGCCCCAAAATTGACGAAGAAAAAACCACGTTATTTGGAGTTGGCGGACAGCTTGCGCTCTGCTGTTTTGCTTGGCGAATTTGGCGGCGATAATGGCTTTCCTACCGAGGCGGAATTGTGCAAAAAATATGATGTGTCGCGCTTTACGATTAGGGAGGCTTTGCGCACCCTTTCCAATGAGGGGCTGATTTCGCGGCGTCGCGGTTCGGGCACCATCATTCAACCTGCCTCTGCCCGTGCGGGCGCATTGCACCAACCGCTTTCCAATGTGGGGGAGATTTTGCAATATGCGCGTGATACCTCCATTTTGTTTGAGGCAAAAGCTGCGGAAATTTTGCCAACCGATATTGCCGAGCAAATTGGCATAATTCCCGATGGTAAATGGCACATGTTTCGCGGGCTTCGGTTGAAGGAAGGACGCCGCCGACCCATTGCGGTAACATTGGCATGGGTGCATCCCGATTTGGAAAGCGCATTGGCCGATTTTGATCCACAAAGCGCGACCATTTTTGGCCAGTTGCAAATGCGTGGCGGCATAAAAATCACCCAAATTACACAGGCGATACAGGCCATTTCCGCGACCGAGGAAATAGCAAGCGACCTTGGCATTGAAAAAGGCGATCCGGTGCTGCGTATTTTGCGCTGCTATTATGATCAAAATGAAGGTATTTTTGAAATATCGGCCAGCTTCCATCCCGGTGAACGCTTTGCCTATTCCATGCATATTGATGTGGGCAAATAATATGATTAAAATTTTAACCATCTGCGTTTAATTCCGGTGCAGAAATGGGCAACCATTTTTCATGTTTAAACCTGATGGCGGGGGTGATTTGGTGCGCCCCATCATGCACCGCCAATAATCCACGCTGCGCGATTATCGGTTGATCCAAAGCCTCCCGAAAATTCAGCACTGGGGCAAAGGCCACATCCTTATCGGCAAACCATGCCTCCCACTCGGCCCTTGTTTTGGTGGCAAAAATGGTGCGCAAAAAGTTGATAAGCTCATCTTGCTCACCCGCCTCTGCCATTGCCATAGGAATTAAATCATCACGGTTTAGCGCGGTCAATAAATTGGTGGCAAAGGCCAATTCCCGCCCGCCAAGGACGATATATTTCTCATCCAATGTTTGATAAACATTATAAAAAGCCGCGCCGCCCAATGAACGTTGTTTTGCCGAAATGGGGGCGTCGCCGCCCGATATAGCGCCGCCTGCAATATGCGCGCACCATGGCAACATGCTGTCAAACATCGCACAATCAATAAAATCGCCCTTGCCCGATTTTTCACGGCCAATAATCGCCATTAACACCGCCGATAAAGCGGTTAAACCCGCCGCCATATCCGCGCTGGGCACGCCGGGCACAACGGGATGGCCATCATGCCCATCATTCACCGACATAAAACCGGCCAATGCCTGCACCGCCATATCATGCGCGGGATGATGCGCCATTGGCCCATGCTGACCAAAGGCAGAAATGGAGCAATATATAATATGCGGAAATTTTGCCGATACCATATCAAAATCAAAGCCAAGCCGTTTCATCACACCAGGGCGAAATCCCTCCACAAACACATCCGCATCGGCAATTAAATCCCATAATGCTTGTTTTCCTGCGTCTGATTTGAGGTCAAGGCATAGGCTTTTCTTACCACGGTTCAGGTTTCGAAACCACACCGACTGCCCTGCCTCATCGGGCAATTGCGCCCGCGCGGGGTCGCCCGTTGGGCTTTCAATTTTAATCACCTCTGCGCCCTGATCCGCCATCATCATGGTCATCATGGGGCCGGGTAAAAATACCGACAGGTCAATGACCTTTATGCCCGATAATTTACCCATTAAATAACCCCATCAGATTTAAGAGCCGCTATATCCGCGCCATTATATCCCATTTCCGACAATATTTCGTCATTATCCGCGCCTAATAATGGCCCTGCTCTATTGGGCAGGCGCTGCCCATTTATTTTAATGGGACTGGACAAGATTTTAACATTTGCATTGTCCGGATGCGCCACCTCATCACGCATATTTATTTTATCCAACCATGGATTGTCCAATGCCTGATCCAAATTATAAACGGGCGATATGGGGACAAATCCCTCCAGCCTGTCCTGCCAATATCTAACCGGATGTTTGCCAAAAATTTCATCCAAAATTTCGGTTAAAATGGTGCGGTTTGTCAAACGATTGGCGGGGGTGTCAAATCGGGGGTCGCTCACCAATTCTTCATGCCCGATACGCGCGGCCAAAATGGGCCAAAATTTGGGAATTTGCGCCATGACAAACATCCATCCATCGGCTGCCTTAAACATCTGGCTGGGCGTGGCGGATGGATGCGCACCGCGTGGCGCGCGGCCCGTCACATCGCCTTCATTCATATACCAAATGGCGGGGTAGCTTAATTGATGGATCGCCGCAGATAATAAATCCACATCGACATCGCATCCCTGTCCCGTTCTCTGTGCATCCAATAAAGCGGCAAGCAGACCAACCGCCATTTGTGTCCCGCTCATAAAATCAACCATGGACAGCCCAAATCGCGTTGGCGGGCCATCGGGTTCACCGGTTAGGGAGCAAAAACCTGCCTCTGCCTGCATTAAATAATCATATCCTGGCCATTTTGCCCGTTCATTATCCCGGCCATAGGCGGAAATATGGGCACAAATTATTTGAGGGTTCACTTCCTTTAATGCGGCATAATCAATGCCAATTTTGGCGGGCACATCACCGCGCATATTATTGGCCATGACATGGGAAGTTTTAACCAATTTATGCAATATTTCTTTGCCCTTTTCTTGGGTCAAATCTAATGTCAGTGAACGCTTGTTCAAATTGAAACTTTGAAAATATAGGCTTTCTTTTTCCCGCAACCAATGTGGTCCTACATGACGCGCGGTATCGCCCATTTTGGGTGGTTCAATTTTAATGACATCCGCGCCCAATTGCGCCAAAAACATTGTGCCATATGGCCCTGCGCCATATTGTTCGGCGGACAGGACGCGAATGCCTTTTAACGGTTGGCGCACCGATGATGATGTGCCTGTCATGCTGGATTCTGCTTCACCCATTGTTTGGAAATAATAATCCTTTGCATTTCATTTGTCCCCTCACCAATGCACATTAACATGGAATCGCGATATAGGCGTTCAATATCATATTCCTTGGAATAGCTATAACCGCCAAAAACCCGCATTGCCTCTTGGCTGTTTGCCACGGCGGCTTCGGATGCAAAATATTTCGCCATGCCCGCCTGTAAATCGCACCGCTCGCCCCTGTCATAAACCTCTGCCGCGTCAAAGGTCAGCAATCGGGCCGCACGGGCGCGGGTCACCATCTCACCAATTTTAAGCTGTATCGCCTGATGCTCGCATATTGGTTTGCCCATGCTTTCACGCAGCTGTGCATATTCGGTGGCTAGACGTAACGCCCCCTCGGATAGGCCGACACCACGCGCCGCCACATTTATCCGGCCAAGCTCCAACCCGCCCGTGGCCTGAAAGAATCCTTGCCCCTCTATACCGCCAATTAAATTATCCACCGGTATCCGGTAATTTTCGAACATTAATTCGGTGCTATCAATGGCGTTATAGCCCAATTTTTTGAATTTCTTGCCCGTGGTGAATCCGTCCCCCTTGGGCGCAATCATCAAACTCATCCCCTTATATCTGGGGTCTGCCTTGGCATCGGTTTTCACCAACAGGGCAAAGCAACTGCCATTTATGCCATTGGAAATCCATGTCTTGCTGCCATTGATGACATATTCATTGCCGTCACGTACTGCGGTTGTGCGGATTGATTGCAAATCTGTGCCCGCATTTGGTTCGGTAAGGGCAAGCCCGCCCCTAATCTCTCCACTGGCAAATTTGGGCAGCCATAAATGGCGCTGCGCCTCTGTGCCGAAACGTTCAACTGCACATGCCATAATCAAATGCGAATTAAATATGCCCGTTATCGCCATCCAATAGGATGAAATCAGCGCAACAATTTTGGCATATGTCACGGCGGGCAAACCCAAACCGCCATATTGCGTGCCAATGGTTGCGCCAAATAATCCCATTTCGGTCATTTGCTGCACAATTTCGGCGGGCCAAACATCATCATGGTCATATTTTTGGACCACGGGCTTAACCTCTTTATCAATCCATTTTTGAATGGCATCCAAAAAGGCGGCTTCCTCTTCGGGATCAATGGCCTCTCTTATCATATTATTCGCATCTGTCATGGGCGTGTTCCTTTATTTATTTTGTCTTGCCGCATTATTTTATGATTCTGATGGACCAAATCCGCGTTTCCAAATTAACATTGTGCGTAAAAATTCGCACACAATCTCCCCATGCTGATTTTTGCCAATGGTTTTAATGGTCACAATTCCCTGCTGTAGGCGTTTGGCAGATTCGCGTTTTTCGATAACCTCGGTCTCGGCATATAATGTATCGCCATGAAAGACGGGTTTGGTCATTTTAATTTCTTTCCAACCCAAATTGGCCAATGCTTTTTGACTGACATCCGAAACACTCATCCCTACCAAAATCGCGACGGTTAAGGGCGATGCGACAATCGGCTTTCCAAATTCGGTTTTACTTGCAAATTCATGATCAAAATGCGCCGGATGCGTGTTCATGGTCAATAATGTGAACCATGTATTATCTGCCTCGCTTATCGTGCGTCCGGGTCGATGTTCATAAATATGGCCAACCTCAAACTCCTCATAATATCGTCCATAATTTTCCCTGAACCGCCCGGGGGCAACCTCTATAACTCCATCACGCATAAAAATTCCTTTTCCTTAATTCTAAATCTATCCACCCGCCGAGCGGATAAGGTTTTCGTAAAATTTTATCACTGGCGCTTCCAACATTTGCCCCTGAAATAATATGGGCGCACGGCCTGCCGCCTCAAATGCAGCAAGTGCCAATTTAGCATGGGCAGTTTCTTCCTCACTCGGCTTCATAATTTCACAAATTGCCGAAATTTGTTTGGGATGAATGGCGGCCTTTGCATGAAAGCCAAGCTGCTTTGCCAATGTCGTTTCCGACCGCAGGCCATCATTATTTTGCACATCAATATAGGGCACATCGACACATCTTTTCCGTGCCCCCGCACATGCAAGGATAAGCTGGCTTCGCGCATATAATAATGGCTGCCATTCCAATTTCACGCCCAATTCACTGGAAAAATCGCCCCCGCCGAACATCACCGTTGTAACGGCGGGATGGGCGGCAATTTCCGCCGCATTGGATAATCCCTTTACCGTTTCAATTAACGGGACAATGCCATTTATTTTATTGCCCAATATAGAGTAAGCAATGGCCACATCCTCCACCGATTCCACCATGGGGATGAATATTTGTGATGGCAAATGCGCCGCTTCTTCCAACGCGATTAAGTCTAAAAGACCAAATTTTGTCCGAATGGAATTGATTCTAATTGCTACTTTATCGCGATTCAACGTCTTTATCGCCGCCAAACATCCATGCCGCGCCGTCTCCTTTTCAGCCGCTGGCACCGAATCTTCTAAATCAATACAGATTAAATCCGTGCCAGAATTTAACGCCTTTTCAAAGCGTTCGGGCCGGTTTGCGGGCACGAATAGAAAGTTTGTAAATGCGATCATAAAATTTAAATTTGCCTTAATTTGAAATTACTCTTAACAATTTGTCCGGACAAATCTAGTATAAAGAAAAATTTGATGCAAGACGATGTTTCAATTTTGTGCAATTTTTGATTTTTTAGATGATAATTTGAACCATAGTTGGATGGAGAGTGAGTATGAAAAATAGGAAGATGAAAAAATTATATGGCGCGGCCATTTTGGGCGCTCTTATCCTTGGCGGCGCGTTTTTTTCTGCGCCGGATGCTATGGCAAAGGGTAAAATGCTTGACCCTGCAAATGGCGCAGATGCGTTGGAAATTATGAAACGCACCCAATGTGGAGAAGCAGACGGTGTGCCGGCGGTGTACCATTGGGCGGGCAATGTTTATTCGCGCATTGCGGGTGAACCGGACCGTTTATTATTTAAGGGCGAGGGGATGAATATCCGCCAATGCGTGCGGGTTGAAGACCCCGTTCGCGGCGTTGGTTATCGTCAGGTAAGCCGCGAGGTGATGCTATATCTTGATCCAAAAACGGGGAAGGTTCTGCGCCGTTGGGACAATCCCTTTACCGGAGAAAATGTAGAGGTGATGCAAATCGCCAATGATCCGGTGAACAGCCGACCATCCTATCCCAAAAATGCCGATGGCAGCGATTATTCCTTGCCCGAATTGCGGCAACAAGGGGATTGGTTATTCATGCCGGTTGAAGTACCCTTATTTTACCATAATGTCCTTGCCGGTGATTATCAGGATTTTGTCGGCAATAAATATCATGCAATGGAAATTTTTGATTTCACCATGCGGGCGTCAGAAATTTTGGACCCCAAATCAAAAACCGCCTATCCCTCCATCAGCTGGGTGCGTATTTCCGATTGGATGCCATGGATGAAAATGCGCGGGCGTCAGGGGCAAATGGTATTTAACGCCATGGGCGCAAAATTGAAAAATTTTGACGAACTACCCTCCGTGTTAAAGGATGAGATTAAATTAAATTATCCTGAATATACTTCCCCTCCTCCAGGGGACGACCCACGTCCCAATGAAACCACATGGACAGTATTTAAAAAAATGATTGATGCGGACAGGGCCAAGAAAAAAGAAGCAGCAGGCAAATAATATTGCCTAATTTTTTGGGGAAAGAGGGAGGAAAATATGGCAGCAGCCTTTAAGCAAGAAAAATTTAGCGAGTTTAAGGGCGGCTGGCCGATATTATTGGCGGGCATATTGGGGGTAGCATGCGGCGCATCCCCCATTCCGTTTAATGTTATTGGTTTTACCATTGACCCGTTAATCGCGGAATTTGGGTGGAGCAGAACCCAAATTTTACTCCCCATTACCATTTTTGGGATATTGGCATCTTTGCTTGCCCCTATTTTCGGATGGATGGCGGACAAATATGGCGTGCGTCCGGTGGCGCTCTGGTCTTTATTTGCTTTTGGATTATCCTTTGCGGCGCTATCCCTTACTCCCACAAGCAACAATATCTCCACCCTATATATTTATTATGGATTTTGGGTGGTTATCGGCCTTGTCGGCATGGGATCAACCCCGATAAGCTGGAGCAGGGCCATAAATTTATGGTTTTACAAAAATCGCGGGTTTGCCCTTGGCCTATTATTATTGGGGACAAGTTTGGCGGCGATTATTGTACCCAAATTAACCGTGTGGATTATTGCCCATCATGGATGGAGGGCGATGTTTTTCGGCATTGCCTTATTACCCCTGCTTATCGCTTTACCCACCGCCTATTTCTTATTTCGTGAACCACGGGCCGAAGAACGCCCGTCCGCCATTATGTCACAAAGCGGGGAATTGACGGGCGTCACCCTAAATATTGCATTACGCGATTATCGGTTCTGGCTGATTTGGGTTTCCATTGCCCTTATCGCATCGGCATTTGGTGGTTTTTTTATCAACCTGCCCAGCATGATGGGGGATAAGGGCTTTACACCGCAAACCGCATCCAGCGTCATGGGCATTTTGGGCATGGGCATATTATCGGGCCGTATCATCACCGGTTTGATGCTGGATAGATTTTGGCAGGGTTTTGTCGCCTTCCCCCTATTATGTTTGCCCGCCATTTCATCCTATATCTTCATGGGCAGCAATCTTGATTTTACCATGGTTGCATTTGCCGGTTTTTTATTGGGCTTTGCCGCAGGGGCAGAGGCGGATTTAATCGCATATTTGGCAGGGCGATATTTTGGCATGGCGCATTATGGCAAAATTTACGGTATGTTATATATGCCATTTGGCCTATTTTCCGCCATTTCACCAATTATTTATGCCAGCGTGCGCGACAATATGGGCAGTTATAATCCCATATATTTGCCCGCTTTATGCGCCTTCATCCTTGGCGGATTTTGTTTATTATTATTGGGCAAATATCCCGATTTGGATGAAATTAAGTCAAATGAAGATAGGCCATAATATGACCACAAACATAAGAAACAGCCTGTCAAACGCCCTATATGATAGCGGGGTCGAGGTAAAAAATGACGCCGCATCCTTGCAATTTTTTGCCCATGATATTTGCGATTGCGGCGGGGAATTGGCGGCCATTATCACCCCCAAAAATATTGATGAATTGGCAAAGGCGGTAAAGGCCGCGCATAATGAAGGCGCATATATTGTCCCGCGCGGCGGGGGGATGAGCTATACTGGCGGATATACGCCAAAGGCAGATGGCGCGGTCATGGTTGATTTGTCCCAAATGGACCGCATTTTGGAAATTGATGAAGAGGATATGACCGTCACGGTGGAGGCGGGATGCACATGGGCAATATTATATGAAGCGTTAAAGCCGCTTGGCCTACGCACGCCATTTTGGGGAACATTATCAGGGTTAAAAGCAAGCATCGGCGGCGGGATGAGTCAAAATGCCATTTTTTGGGGCACAGGCCGATATGGCAGCGCGGTAAACAGCTGTATCTCCATGCAAGTGGTGCTGGCCAATGGCGATATTTTGCAAACGGGCAATGGAAAAGCCCGCCCCTATGGACCGGATTTAACCGGAATATTTTTGGCCGATACGGGCGCTTTGGCGATAAAGGCGGCCATTACGCTGCGTTTAATAAAGGAGGCAAAGGCACATGGTTTTGCCAGTTTCACCTTTGACCATCATCATCAATTTCTTGCCGCCATGTCGGATATTATCCGCGCGGATATTTCCACCGAATGTTTTGGATTTGATCCACGGTTAAACGCCATAAGGATGCAGCGCGATAGTTTAAGCAGCGATGTAAAGGCGCTGGCGGGTATGATGAAGGCGCAAAAATCCATTTTTGGCGCATTAAAAGAAGGCGCAAAGGTCATTGCGGCGGGGCGCAATTTCTTAAAAGACGCACAATTTTCCATGCATGTCTTGGCCGAGGGGCGAATACAGGCGGCGGCGGATGCCGACATTGCCGCCGCGCGCGCCATTGCCCAAAAATATGGCGGGGCGGAGGTGGAAAATAGCATCCCCAAAATCATCCGTGCCAACCCATTTGGCCCGTTAAATTCAATCCTTGGCCCGCAAGGGGAAAGATGGTTGCCCATTCATGGATTATTGCCCCATAGCAGGGCCAAGCCATGTTATGATGCCATTGAGGAATTTTTTAGCCAGAACAGCGCAGAAATGGAAAAATTTGGTATATATTATGGCACATTAATTGCGGCGGTTGGCGGCATAAATGGCGCGGGCGTCGTGATTGAACCATGCCTATATTGGCCGGATGAACGTAACCCTTTAATAGAAAAAACGGTGGAAAGCGACCATCTTTCCAAATTGCCGACATGGCCACATGATGATGAAATTTGGAATATCGTCAAAAAATATAAGCAAGCAATAATTGACATTTTTGCGGCCCATGGCGCATCACATTTTCAAATTGGCCGTGCCTATCCCTATGTTAAATCATTGGACGCGCCTGCCCTCGCTTTATTACAATCAATAAAACAGCATGTTGATTCGCATGGCAAAATGAACCCCGGATCTTTAGGATTAAATGATGGAAAATAATATACCGCAATATCCCGCCCCCTATGCAGCAATGGCCATGCAATTAACCGCTATGTCGGTGGAAAAATGCGCGGATAAAAAAGCCGCGCAACAGCAAATTTTGGCGATGATAGATGCCCTACAACCCAAAATTGCGTCATCGGCGATGTTCATCACGCAATATTGCGGCCTGCCGGTTAAATTGGCGGTGTTGCCGGAATATTTATTCACCAGCTATCCAGGCAAAATATCCATCCCCGACTTTGCGGCAAAGGCGGGATTTGACATGCAGGGGGCGGAATATGACGCGCTGGGCAAAGTGGCGCAAAATTTAGGTATATATTTATCGGGCAATGCATATGAAATTGACCCCAATTTTCCCGACCTTTATTTTCAGGCCAGTTTCATCATTTCCCCATCGGGTGATTTAATCCATCGATACCGCCGCCTTATTTCCATTTTTGCGCCCACGCCGCATGATGTGTGGGATAAATATGTTGATATTTATGGCATGGACGGCGTTTTTCCCGTGGCCAAAACCGGAATTGGCAATTTGGCCACCATTGCATCGGAAGAAATATTATATCCCGAAATTGCCCGCGCATTGGCGATGCGTGGGGCAGAAATATTTTGTCATTCATCCAGCGAAATTGGCTCACCTTTAACCACGCCAAAGGCAATTGCCCGCCGCGCCCGCGCCTTTGAAAATATGTCCTATATCATCAGCGCAAATACCGCAGGGGTGGATAAAACCGCCATGCCCTTGGCAAGCGCAGACGGGAACAGCCAATTTGTGGATTATAAGGGCAAGGTGCAGGCCGAATCCAATAACGGGGAAACATTTACCGCATTTGGCGAGGTGGATATAACCGCCCTTCGCGCCGCCCGTGCCCGCCCCGCCATGACAAATGCCCTTTCGCGGCAGGCAAATGGCTTATTCGCCGACATTTACCGCGACATTGAAATTCGGCCTTCAAATGGTTTGATGCATGTCAAAGACAATATTCCAGACAGAGAATATTTTATGACTAAGCAAGAACAAGCGATACAAAATTTACTGAAAATTATGAAAGAATAGGAGGATATGATGAGCAATAATAAAGACGCAAAAATTGATGTCGCCCCGCCATATCGCGCTGTATCACTGCATGGCGTTTCCCCCATTCCCAACCATGATGAGGCGGCGCGTTTTGATTTTCTGGCCAATTTTAACAAATTTCTATCCGCTGAATTGGGCGCGGGCAATAAACTTGCCTATGATAAACAGGTCCTGCCCGCTTTTGAAAAACAACATGGACGCCCCCCAAAGGACAGGTTCGAAATTCGCCATGCGATGAACAAGGACCCGCTGCATCAACTATGGTCCGCGTCAAAGCGCAATTCGATGGAGATGCGGCAACAAAATGGTCGCTCCATGGTGCTGCGCCAATTGGACGAATTGGATGCAAAGGCGCGTAAATTAAATGAAGGCAAGGCCAGTTTAATATTAAACGCCGACATTGAAATTCCGCGCTATCAATCCGCCGTCGATATTCATTGCATGCCGGGCAGTTATCATGGGGAGGAACGAAGCGGCGATATATCGGCGGGCGCAAATTATGATTGCGGTATTTTTGCCACCACGGCGGGCGGGCTTGGCGCTTTATCCGATGGCGGCGGCATGGCCCTTGCCAAATGGATACAGAAAGAAAGACCGGAGTGGACGCCGCGCCGCATTTTGGACATTGGCTGCACTGTGGGGCATAATATTGTGCCCCTTGCCCTTGCCTTTCCCGATAGCGAAATTATCGCCATTGATACCGCCGCGCCATCATTGCGATATGCCCATGCGCGGGCAAGGTCGCTGGGCGCACATAATATTACATTTATTCAGGCAAATGCAGAAAATTTATCCCAATTTGATGATGGATATTTTGATTGGGTGCAAACCACCATGTTCCTGCATGAAACCAGCGGCAAGGCATTGCCCCGCATCTTGGCGGAGGGATATCGCGTGCTGGCCGATAAAGGGTTAATGTTCCATTTGGAACAACCGCAATATAGTGATGACATGCCCCTATATGAGCAATTTATCCGCGATTGGGATGCGTTTAACAATAATGAACCATTTTGGTCGGCCATGCATGCATTGGATTTAAAGGATGAAATGGTAAAAGTGGGCTTTGCACGCGATAAATTATTTACCACCGGTGTCCGCGCCGTGGTTGATACCGATATTTTTCCCGAAGCCCCCACGGGCGAAAATGAAGATCATGGCCGCGCCGCATTTTGGCACGCCTATGGCGCATGGAAAGAATGAATATGAGCATGAATGACCAAATTGATTGGATGGCACGCGCCAATGCAAAGGCAAAGGGAAAGCGCCCTGAATATTTTGACCAACCCGAAGATGACCGCATTTATTCCATTTTAATGGCATTGGTGGGCGAGGTTTCGGTCATGCGGCAACGATTGGACACGGTGGAGCGTTTATTGGAAGAAAAGGGGCAAATTAGCCGCCAAGACATTGAAACCTATCATCCCGATAGACAGGCCGGCCAAGAACGCGGCGAGATGATACGCGAATATATTTACCGGATTATGCGCGGGCCAATGCAGGCGGTGGAAGAATTGCAAAAACCCGATGCCCCGGTCGAGGAAGTCAGCAATTTATTACGTGATATTTAATTTATATAGGGGTGTGCCAAATAGGCGGCGTTTATCTGTATAAATTGCCGTCTATAATAAAATCATCAGCTTATCTTAATCATCAACTTGCCCATATGGTCGCCCGCCGCCAAATATTCATATGCCGCCAATGCATCGTCAAAGGCGAATTTTTTGTCAATAATGGGTGTGATATTATGTTTTGAGACATGATGAACCAACTCGGCCAACATATCCCTGCTGCCCGATGTTATGCCCTTTATCGTCAAATTTTTGCCGATAATCGCGAATAAATTGGGCGCATGGTCCAATTGTCCGGCAAGTGCCCCTATCATGGCTATTTTACCATTTGGCGCGGCGGCATTTAATGTGCGTTCCAACGACATCATCCCTGCGGTGTCCAAAATCATGGACGCGCCCATGCCGCCATTTTGTTCCAACAGAATTTCATCCCAATGGGGATTGTCACGGTAATTTATCACCATATCCGCGCCAAGTGATGTGCATTTTGCCAATTTTTCATCTGATGATGAGGTAATCGCCACCCGTGCGCCCATTGCCTTTGCAATTTGCAACGCCAAAATTGACACCCCCCCCGTGCCAAGGGTCAGCACCAATTCATCAGATTTCACATTATCATTCGGCTTCACTTCATTATCCGGCTTCACTTCGCCAAATGCCGATAATGCGTGCCAAACCGTTGTTCCAGCGGCAGCCAAGCATGCCGCGCTGTCATCATTTATATTGTCCGGTAATATAATAACAGCAGTGGCGGGTATGATGATATATTCGGCCAGCCAGCCATGGCGGCTTACCCCCAAATCCTGCGCGAAAATCGCCGGATTATATGGCCCGCTCGTCCAATTTACAAAATGCGGAGCAATGATGCGCTTACCCTTTATGGCGTCATCAACGCCTTCGCCCACCATATCAACCACACCGACACCATCGGACAAAGGGATAATATCATGCGGTTTCTTCGGGCCATATTTGCCCTGTAATATCAATAAATCGCGGTGGTTTAAACAGGCGGCAATTACCCTAATCCGCACCTCCCCGGCTTTAGGCAATGGTGCGGGACGATTTACAAGGCATAAATCATATAATCCGTTTTGCGCCCCAATTTCATATGCCCGCATCATGTGCCATTTTCCGCAAATGCGGCAATAGGCGCAGCCTCCCCGCCTTGTAAAATAATGGCCTGCCTGCGGAAAAAGCGTAAAATGCCGCTGTCGCCCATGCGGCTTGCCCCTATGCCGGAAAGGCCAAAGCTGGATTTTTCGGCCTCCCATATCATGGAGGTTAACGATCCATCATTTAACGACACACCGCCGACATTTAACCGCCGGCCCACCGCCTCTGCCTCGTCCAAACTGCCCGCAATTACCGCGCCGGACAGGCCATATTTGCTGTGATTTGCCATCATCACCGCCTCGTCTATATTATCAAAGGCGCGAACGGGAATGACCGGACCAAATGTTTCCTCCGCCACAATATCCATTTGGCTGCTGATATTACCAATAATTGTGGGGCGTAAATATTTGCCGCCACCTAAAGTTTCCACCGTGCCGCCACAATAAATTTCCGCGCCCTTTTTAACCGCATCATCCAATTGTGCCTGCACAATATCGCCCTGTTTGCCAAAAATAAATGGCCCAATATGCCCCTTATTTATATCGGGATAATTTAATTCGACCGCCTCTGCCTGTGCGATAAGCGCATCCATAAATGGCGCGATAATTTCTTTGGCCACATAAACACGTTCAATTGATTGGCATGCTTGGCCGCTATTCACAATGGACGCGCGAAGGGCGATGCTGGCTGCTTTTTTGGGGTCAGCGCTGGCCAAAATAATCATGGGGTCTTTGCCGCCCAATTCCAAACTGGCGGGAATAAATGCCTCTGCGGCGGCCATGCCAACCTTTTGCCCCGTGGCGACCGAACCGGTAAAGGCGATATAATCGACATATTTAATCATTGCCGCGCCGCTTTGCCCGTCACCCTCCACCACACATAAAATATCGCGCAATTCCGGCACATCCTCTATCGCGGTTAATAATGGCGCGATAAAGCGCGGGGTTATTTCCGATGGTTTAATAATGACCGCACAACCCGCCATTAACGCGGGAACAGCGTCAATTAAGGCAAGGGTTAAGGGGAAGTTCCATGGGCTAATCACCCCAATTAAGGCATAGGGCCTTAACGCTGTTTTTGTGCTAATATTTGGAACGGACGTTGGGTTTTCCCTGCCCTTTGCCGCCGCGATAATTTCCGGCGCATTGGCCGCCCACCGGCGCAGCAATTTTGCCGTGCCATCCACCTCAATCACCGAAATTTTGCGTCGGCCCGTATCAAGGGTAAGCGCAGCGGCAATATCGCCGCCATGTTTTTCAATGGACAGCGCCAATTTTTCCAAAATCGCCCCTCGCTCTTCCACTTTACGCGCCGCCCAATTATATTGAGCATCACGCATTTTTTGGGTTAATGACTTTAATGCATCATCCTTTATTGGCGTAATTTCATAATCGGCCTTACCCGTGCGCGGATTGATAATTTTCATTGCTGTTTTTCCCATATTCGGACCAAATCGTCCCCTCTTGTGAAAAAACCACTATCCTGCATTAACAAATTATCAAGCATATTTTCAAATGAACCAATACGATAGGGCAGGCCCATAATATATGGCGTTATATGTAATGGCAGCAACCGGCCGCCAAATTGCGCCGCCTCCCCATGCAACCAATGAAATGCATCCATCATCGACGCAGCATAATTATTGGCGGATTGTTGTTGCACGCTTATAATCTGCCTGTCCGATATTTCATGATTTAGGGGCAGGTTGATAAGGCCATTATTGAAGCGATAGGGCAATTCATCATTCACCCAATCACAGCAATATTTCACCCCATTTTCCGTCAAAATATCCGCCGTTCGCCAGCTTTGTGACCGCGAAATGGACAGCCATCCGCTTGGTTTTTCACCAATTGCCTTGGTTAAAATTTCCAATGATTGTTCTATGATGGCGCGTTCTTGCGCCTCATCCATATTGCTGGCAATGCTTGCGTTCATATCGGTTGAATGGGCGATAATTTCATGCCCATCGGCCAAAATATCTTCAACCAATGCGGGATATTTTTCGGCAATAATGCTGTTTGCCGCTATACTAGCCCTTATCCCCCGCTGCTTAAACGCATCCAATAATCGGTAAATGCCAATTCGCGTGCCATATTCACGCGATGTATAATGCCGATAATCGGGATAGGGGGTCACCATATGCCCCGGCGCACGAAAGGGGGCATCATTGGGGATGATGGGGAAATATTCCAAACTAACGCATATCCATATGGCGACTTTTTTGTCATTATCCCATTTTATCGCGGGCCGTTGGTGCATGGCCGACCATGGATAAATATCATGATCATATCCATATTGGCGGCGTGGATATTCTATATATTTCGGGTCTAAACTCATTTTATTTGCCCCTTATATGCATCCACAATATCGCCCGCACGGGCAATCCATGCACGGCCATCATTGGCAATATATCGAAGCGCCTCTTCAAATGGGCCAATACGGTGCGGTTGGCCAATTAAATATGCATGAAGCGGGATGCACATCACCGTGCCCGATGCCTCCCCTTCGCTAGCCAGCCTTTCATATTGCCGGATTAGGGTATCGGCATATTCACGCGGGCTCATATTATAAACAAAAAAACCATAATGGTCATTCACCTCCAAACTATAGGGGATGGAGACCAAATTGCCCGATTTTGTGATGACCCGTTGTATTTGATCATCATGATATAAATCGCATGTATAATCGAGCCCATATTCGGCGATAAGGTCCAATGTGCGCGGCGTATGGGTTAATGCGGGGGCAAGCCATCCGCGAATTTTCTGGCCCGTGGCTTCTTCCACCGTTTTAATTGAATCTTCTATAATCGCGCGCTCCTGCGCCTCATCCATATCATAACAATATCTTGTATTATAAATACCGTGGCTGAAAAATTCCCATCCACGCGCCACGCCATCAGCCACCACTTCGGGATGATGTTGGCAAAGTGCGACCGATAAGGATACAGATCCTGCAAAGCCATATTTGCTCATCACCTCTGCCATGCGCCAATGCGATACACGGTTGCTATGGTCACGATGTGCATATCCAACCACATCCGGATGCGGCTTGGCCCATGCCTTTCTTTGTGGATGAAGCGGCGGGTCAATTTCATAATATTCCAAATTGGGCGCAACCCACACCGCGCATGTTTTCCCATCCGGCCATGTTATTTTGGGCCGATTGCGATAGGGGTTGAATTCATAAATTTCGGGGTCAGCTGCTCCTTCCTTCATTATTGCGCCTCCAACCAGTCAATGACCATTTGCACCGGTTCAACATCGGCATATTTTAATTGCAGGTCGGTTAAATTGGCATAATGATAGCTTTCATGCTTATCCGCCGTGGTTTCAATCGGCACGATGGTGCGATATCCACGCGACAAAGCCTCCACCGCCGTGGCGCGGACACATCCCGATGTGCTGCCCCCCGTAACCACCACCGTGTCCACCCCATGAAATGTCAAATAACTGGCCAATGGGGTTTCAAAAAATGCAGACGGCATTCTTTTGGTATATTGCATATCATCGGCGTGAATATCACATCGGGGGTCAAAGGCGTGGCGTTCGCTGTCATATTTAATATTTTGCAGCGAATCGGGCGTATCGGTGCGCGTTCCCCACACACCGGCGTCGCCCGCATTATCCATAAATCCTACGCGTGACCAAATAACCGGCATGTTTTTTTGACGCGCCAATTGAGAAATTTTATTGGCATATTCTATCTGCCTTGGGTCGGTTTCATATGCGGTGGCGAACATATCTGTGCGTGTATATGCCTGTTGAAAATCAACATTTATTATCGCCAATTTTTTGCCAAAACCAAATTTCTTTCGCGCTGGATTGGCCATGACCTCCTCAAATATTTGTTTTGCGGTTTTGCCATCGCTAATCATTTTTGTGCCCAGCATATATCTTCCCCAATTTTTATTTTAACCTTGTGCTTGCCAATATCTATGACAGGTTATAAGAGGAAGTCGAGTAAAATTTGTCCGGACAACTTATTGATGCATATATCACGTCATTATATCAGCATAGAGGGACGCAGGGTTCATTATGCAAAATGTGGCTCTGGCCCGCATTTATTGATGGTGCATCAAAGCCCGCGTTCATCCACCGAATATCATGCATTGATGCAAAAATGGGGACAATATTTCACCTGTATCGCCCCAGATTTGCCTGGTTTCGGGCATAGCGACCCATTATCACATCCCGCGCCAGAGATTGAGGATTTTGCCGATGCGATGGTCGAATTTGCGCACGCGGTGGGTATCAAAAAAATATTGGGATATGGCTTTCATTCCGGCGGAATCATTTTGGTCACCGCATTAAAACGCCATATGGAAAAATTTGCCGGCCTTGCCATTGGCGGCTATGCCATTTGGAATGATGAAGAACGCGTCAAAATCGGCCCGCCCTATATTCCGCAAAATCCACCACAGCCATATGGGCAGCATTTGGTCTGGCTATGGAACAGGATATTGGAACAAAGCTGGTATTTTCCATGGTTTGAACCCAGTGATGAAAATAGGATGCCAGTCGCCCATGATGATGTTAGTAAAATCAGCCTGATTATAGAGGATATGCTGAACAGCGGCGATGCATATCGCCTTGGCTATGGCGCGGTATTGCGGGCGGGCCGCGACATTCCCCCACCCGAAACAAACAGCCCGCCGGTGCAAATTACCGCCTATAATGGTGATCCGCTGCAATCACATTTGGAACGATTGGGCAACATGCCGCAAAGCTGGTCCGCATTTGGCGTGGATACGCCCGATGATCATTATGATGCCAGCTTAAAATTTCTTCTTTCCATATCCTATCAAGAAAATGGCCCATTGGGCGAGGATGAAAATGCAGGCTTTATCCACATTATAACCGAAGATTTTGATGGTTTAATCCATTGGCAGGGCAATAAAAATTCCGGTGAAATATATATTCATACGGCGGGAGAGGAAATTGACATCAGCGCAAAACCAAATGCCATTCACATTGATATGCCGGGCCACGGTCTGTCCGATATGTGGCGCGGGGATGCGCCCATAAATTGGGATATATGGCAAAAGCTGATTGATAAGGTCGCGGCATATTTTAATGCAAAAGAAATAAACCACGCCCCCTTACCAATTGGCGATGCACAAATGCTATATCCCGATTTATCACCCGACAGGTTCGGCCATTATTTGACCAAAGCATGGGCAATTGTCCGCGCAGAGCAAATTTTTAAGCCATGGTATTTGGCAGATGCTAGCCATACGAAGAAAATTGACACAAATGCCTTACATCCACAGGCGCTGGCCAAAAAACATCGCGCCCGCATCCGCGCCATATCGGCAAAACAAATGCATATTGCTGCCCAACAAAGGGGTAAAGCATGATGCAAAAAAGTTTCAGGGAAGAACAACTTAAACAATGGAGCAGAGCATGAGCTTAAAAGAAAAAATGCCATTATTGGCCCGTCATGAAGGCGTGTGGGATGGGGTTTACACCTATTTCAATGATAAGGATGAAATGATTGATCAGCATAAAAGCCGTTTATTATGCCGGATTATGGATGATGATGCCGAATATCCCTATCACCAAACCAACCATTATACATGGGATGATGGGCGCACCGATATACGCGATTTCCCTGCAACATATCGCGATGGCCGCGTGTGGTGGGACAATGAACTTATCGTCGGTTGGGCGTCGGCGGTTGATTTGGATGAATATAATCGCACCATGATGTTATATTGGCAGCGCACCGGCGATCCGTCACTTTATCTATATGAAATGATCCAAATTTCCGATGATGGTCAATCACGTTGCCGTACATGGCATTGGATTCGTGACGGAAAATTGGAAACCCGCACCGTCATTCAGGAAACATTTGTGACCAAGGATTGGCGCAAAATTGATGCAGAAATGGCGGCCAAAGCTGCCTAATCCGCAAACCTTATTTGGCAAGATATGGGATGACCATATCATTGCCGATTTGTCAGTTGACAAAGATGGTTCAGCCGCGTTGATTGCGATTGACAGGATATTCCTGCACGAACGCACCGGCGCGGCTGCTTTATCATCTTTGGCGAATGCAGGGCGCGTCCCCCTTGACCCCAGCCGCATTTTCGCGGTGATGGACCATATTGTCGATACGCGCATTGGACGCAGTGACCGGACAATGATGCAGGGGGGGCAGGCATTTATAACCGAAACAAGGGATGCATGTAAAAAGGCAGGCATTACCCTATTTGATATTGGTGATGAGGAACAGGGTATCACCCATGTCATTTCCCCCGAATTGGGAATTGTCCTGCCGGGTTGCACCATAATCGCGCCGGACAGCCACACATGCACACAGGGCGCATTTGGCGCATTGGCATGGGGCATCGGGTCATCAGAGGCGGAACATGCCATGGCCACCGGCACTTTGCGGGTGGCAAGACCCAAAACCATGCGCGTTCATTTTAATGGCGAACTGGCACGCGGCGTTGGCGCAAAGGATATGATTTTATACCTTATCGCGCAATATGGCGCGGGCGGCGGCAGCGGATATGCCATTGAATTTTGTGGCAATGCGGTTACCAATTTGGACATGGAAGGGCGGATGACCCTGTGCAATATGGCCACCGAATTTGCCGCCTTTACCGGCATGATTGCGCCGGATGAAAAAACCATAAATTATTTGCGCGGGCGGCGATATGCACCAACAAATTTACCCGATTGGGGTTATTTGAAAAGCGATGAAGGCGCGGTTTTTGACAAAGAAATTCATATAAATAGCACAGATATTTCCCCGATGATAAGTTGGGGTACTTCGCCGCAGCATAGCATAGCAGCACATGATATTATTCCTGAAAATGCGCCCCAAAGCGCCCTTAAATATATGGGGTTAAAATCGGGGCAAAGCATATTGGGCCTGCCCATTAATGTCGCCTTTATCGGCAGCTGCACCAACGCGCGTATCACCGATTTGCGCCGCGCCGCCGCAATTATTTCGGGCAAGAAAATAGCCGGTGGCGTATGTGCTTTGGTTGTTCCGGGTTCCACCCAAGTGAAAAAAATAGCCGAGGCAGAGGGGTTGGACAAAATATTCACCGATGCTGGATTTGAATGGCGCGAAAGCGGATGCTCGCTATGTTTTTATGCAGGCGGGGAGAGTTTTCCAGAGGGTAGCCGCGTCATATCATCCACCAACAGAAATTTTGAGGGCCGCCAAGGGCCAAATATCCAAACCCATATTGCCAGCCCCGATATTGTCGCGGCCAGCGCCATTGCAGGTAGGATTGCCCTGCCATGAAAGCATTTCAAAACTTCGCCTCCATCGCCGCGCCATTATTGCGCGATAATGTGGACACCGATGCCATCATCCCATCGCGTGAAATGAAAAGCACGGGCAAGACAGGTTTTGCGAGCGGTTTATTCGCGCCATGGCGATATATTGATGCGGCATCGCGCACCCCAAATCCCGATTTTATTTTAAACCAGCCAGACTATGGTCAGGCGCAAATTTTATTGGCGGGCATAAATTTTGGTTGTGGGTCAAGCCGCGAACATGCGGTTTGGGCATTGGCCGAATATGGAATGAAGGTAATAATCGCGGAAAGCTTCGCCCCCATTTTTTACAATAATTGCATCCGAAATGGCATTTTGCCCATTCAATTGGAACGGGATGACATTCACAAAATGGCGGGGCAAATATTGTCTGTTAATTTGGGAGAGCAGCGTGTCAATGACACCCATTTTGACATAGATACGGAGGCCAAAACCATGTTGTTAGAGGGATTGGACGCCATTGACATGACGATGAAACATCAAAATTCCATCCAAAAATGGCTGGCGCAAGATAAAATCAAACGGCCCTATATTTATTTTAAGGAAGCATGATGAGCGATATTTTAATCAGCGAGGTTGGCCCGCGTGACGGGTTGCAAAGCATTAAAGCCATCATGCCATTGGACGCAAAAAAGGCATGGATAAAGGCCGAAGCTGAGGCAGGGGTTACAGAGATTGAGGTGGGCAGTTTTGTGCCGCCATCACTTTTGCCGCAAATGGCCGATACCGCCGAATTGGTCCGTTTTGCCAAGGGGATAAAGGGGTTGAATGTCGTGGCATTAGTGCCCAATATTCGCGGCGCACAAAATGCGGCGGCCGCGGGTGTTCATGCCATGTCCCTGCCCTTTTCCATGTCCGAAACGCACAGCATGAAAAATCTGCGCAAAAACCATGCCCAAATGATAGAAGAAATAAAAGAAATTGCCCAAATTGCAAAAATGGCAAATATCCATTTTGCCGTCGGCCTGTCCACCGCATTTGGTTGCACCATTGAAGGCGCGGTGGATGAGGACCAAGTCGCCCATCTGGCCGAGGCTGCCGCTAATGCAGGGGCAATGGAATTTAGCTTGTCCGACACCACAGGATATGCCGATCCAGCGCAGGTAAAAAGGCTGGTCAAAAAAGTCGCAAGCGCCGTGGGCGCAGATAAAATGACGACATTACATTTGCACAATACGCGCGGCCTTGGCCTTGCCAATGTGGCGGCGGGATTGGATGCGGGCATTACCACATTTGATGCATCGCTTTGCGGGCTGGGCGGATGTCCATTCGCACCTGGCGCTTCTGGCAATATTGTGACCGAGGATTTGGCATTTATGTTAAACGCCATGGGATGCAAAACGGGGATAGATTTGGATAAATTATTGCGCGTGCGGGACATTTTGGCCGCCGCCTTGCCCGATGAACCCCTTTATGGATTTACGCCCGATGCGGGCATTCCATTGGGCATGGAACAAAGAAATAAAGGATAAATAATGACAGGAAACGGCCCATTATCAGGATTAAAAGTCATTGAATTTACCCATATGGTCATGGGGCCAACGGTGGGCCATATATTGGCCAGTTTGGACGCAGATGTCACCCGCGTTGAACCCATTGGCGGCGATCAAACCCGCCGGTTAAAGGGGTCTGGCTCTGGCTATTTTCCCATGTATAACCGCCATAAAAAAAGCATCTGTCTGAACCTGAAAAGTGAAAATGGGCTGGCCATCGCAAAAAAATTATGCGCCAATGCCGATATTTTGGTGGAAAATTTCCGCCCCGGTGCGCTTGATAAATTGGGGCTGGATTATGAAAGCCTATCGGCCGAAAACCCGCGTTTAATTTATTGTTCGGAAAAAGGGTTTCTTCCCGGACCATATGAAAACCGCACCGCGTTGGATGAAGTTGCACAAATGATGGGCGGCCTTGCCTATATGACCGGACCACCGGGAAAGCCGCTACGCGCGGGGGCAAGTGTGATTGACGTTACCGGAGGTATGTTTGGCGTTATTGCCATTTTGGCCGCCATAGAACAACGCCATCATAGCGGCAGGGGGCAAAAGGTTATCGCCTCCCTGTTTGAAACGACCCTATATCTGGTTGGGCAGCATATGGCGCAATTTGCCGTTTCGGGCGTGCCTGCCGCGCCCATGCCCGCGCGTATTTCCGCATGGGCAATTTATGATGTTTTTGAAACAAAGGATGCGCCCATTTTCATTGGCGTTGTCACCGACAGCCTGTGGCAGAAATTTTGCAAAATCTTTGCATTGGATGATTTATGGGCGGATGAGGATTTACGGCTTAATAATGACCGTGTGGCCGCGCGGGACAGGATTATACCGCAAATTCGCGATTTAATAATGGGTTTTACCAGACAGGAAATTATCGATAAATTAGACGGTTCTGGCCTGCCCTTTGCGGCGATTGGCCGGCCAGAAGATATGTTTGATGATCCGCATTTATGTGCATCTGGCGGGTTGGAAAATGTTACATTGGATGATGGCAACAGCACCCAACTTCCCACCTTGCCCATTATGATGGATGGCGTGCGCCCCAATAAACATGCCGCATTACCACGCGCGGGCGATGATAGCGCCTCCATATTGGCGCAAATGGGTTATGATGCAGCCGATATTTTATCGATGAAAAATTCAGGTGATATAGAATAATTGCCCATTTTATTTGCGTCCCTTAATTTACGGCACTTAATATGCGCCTTTGGAAAATAATATGGCAGGAATTGTGCGAAACACCAATTTTATATCCTGAAATAATCCAGGATTATTCACATATTCAATGTCCATATTACATTGTTGATCATAGGGGATTTCCGCCCGTCCAGATACTTGCCAGCTGCAGGTAAGGCCGGGACGCGCACGCAGCCGCGCATGGGACACTGCCGATGCCTCTAACACTTCACTCGCCAATGATGGGCGCGGCCCAACAACGGACATATCGCCCGATAAAATATTGAATAATTGGGGCAGTTCGTCAATCGAATATCGACGGATGAAACCCCCAATATTTGTAACGCGGGGGTCATTTTTCATCTTAAAACCGCTGCCTTTGCGATCGCTTTGCGCCAATAATTTTTGCAATCGCGCCTCTGCATCAATCGACATAGAACGAAATTTCCACATATGAAATGGTTTGCCATGTCGGCCAATGCGCACTTGCCGGAAAAAAATAGGGCCGCGATCTTCCGCCTTTATTATCGCTGCTATCAATAATAAAAATGGCGATAATAATGTTAATGCAGCCAATGATGCGCTAATATCAAATGCCCTTTTTGCGAGATAATATGCCTGTAATTTCAAACCACGCCAAAAACTAAATTGACTGAATGTATATGCTATAAATTTGACATTACCGACCAAATAACGTCCGGCCAGCCTGCGCGGCTCCATCATCAAACGCCACATCCATTCCGCGCCCCATTTGCGAACAATTTCCGGAGCGCGCGGAATATTTCCCGAATAATAATCAAATAAACCGCCCACGCCCATAACCACGGGAACACGCAATTTGTGGCGATGCTGGGCCAGCCATTTTTCCTGATGCGGGACACCCATGCCGACCAATAATATGCCGGCCCTTGATTGGTTTATTTTATCAATGATGCTATCTGTGTCTGCATGATCGTCAAATCCATTGCTGGTTCCCGCTATCATCAAATTTGGATATTTTTTTTGCATGGCCTGGGCTGCTTTTCTTGCAATGCCGGGCGCTCCACCATGAAGATAAATGGACACTTGTTCCTTTTCTGCCTGCGCACAGATTAAGGGGAATAAATCGGTTCCATTTAAATTAGGGCCCATATTTTCGCCCAATAATCTTGCCGCCAATTTCATGCCCGACCCATCGGGCAACAAATGATCGCTTTTATTTACCGCAGAACGATATTCTGAATCCTTTGCGGCAATATTCACACAATGCGCATTGATGAAATTTATGGTTTTTGTGCGCTGTGTATGGGCGCATTCCACAATATTTCGTGCGGCAATTTTTGGCGATTGAAACAATAAATTAAACCCAAATATTTTAAAATATTGGCTGTAATAAAATGGATCGGTCGTGGGCATTTGTGCCAATAAAATTTTGGCTTCCTCTGGCAATAAATTGCCCCTGATTTTTTTATCCAATAAATCCACATTTACATGCCGGTCTATTTTATTTTGTCTCTCCTTGACGTGCATTTATATTCTCCCCAATTTGAATATAGATTATTATTATTTCACAGCATCCTTGCTGTTGGCTCACCATGTTAAACGGCCAAAACTCCCGAAATTTTAGCGATGATATGCTATTTTCTGCATATGCTCTTTGGCTTTGATTTTTCATGCATTCGTTAAAAAAAATATTTCGCTGCCGTTTTAAAAATCAAAGGCAGGTTGCGTGAATTAATCACGTCGCCGCCATGTTTTTTTTAAGTAGAGCCAAAGAAAATGACACGCATTAAACAATTTAATGAATTTATGCTTTTACGGCTTTTTGGTCAGGATTATCACGCGCATCCCATTTATAAATTTGGCCATTCATTGGGCAATTATGCCTTGGCCGAACTGTCCATTCGTGTTGTGCGGTTAATTTCTATCGTCATTATTGCGCGGTCATTATCACCCGAATTACTTGGTTTGGCAGCGCTGACTTTGTCCATTTATGAATTGGTCAGAATGTTGACCAATGCCGGTATTGGACAGCAAATCATATTGGCCAATGATGATGAACTGGCCGCCACCTGCAACACAGCCTACCGGTTATTTTGGAAATGGTGCCTGTCTATTGCGGCCATTCAAATTGGAATTGGGCTATATTTATATTTTGGTTCTGAACTGGCCGATACGGCGATAATGCTGATGCTGCTTAGCATGGTTTATGCCATTATGCCTGCGGGTTTGGTGCAAATATTTTTGACCATGCGCGCCGGTCGGCTGGCATATACGGCGCGGCTATCGGCGGTGCAAAATATTGCCGATCAATTATTGACCATCATATTGGTGCTTATTTGGCCAAGTGCATGGGCGATTATTTTACCCAAATTATTAACCGCGCCTATTTGGCTTTATGGTGCGCGAAAATCTATATATTGGCGGCCCGTGCCCGATGCGGGATATCGCCCCCAATCGGAATTTATGAAATTTTCTTTGGGTATTTTGGGCAGCGAGATATTAAACACTGCGCGCCAACATGTTGATAAACCCATTATGGGCGCAGTGGCCGGCCTGCCTGCGCTGGGCATATATTATTTTGCCTATGGCGCGGGTTTGGGCATAACCATGTCGTTTATAGGCGCCATGTCGCTGGTCATGTTTTCGCAATTGGGCGCTATTCAAAATAGCGAAAAACGCATAAAACAATTTCATCAATTTACCATTTTATCCTTTTGCTTATTCATTCCATTTTCATTGGCACAGGCGGTATTTGCCCCCATTTATGTGCCGATAATTTTTGGTCAAAAATGGGCAGAAGCCGCCAATGTGGTCAGCATTTTGGCATTGGGCGCGGTTCCATTATTATTGGCCGCATCTGCATCAACTTGGCTACGCTTAAACAAACAAACAGGCCATGAAATGCTGATGATGGGCCTTGCCGGGGGATGTGCGATTGGCGGATTATATATTGGCGCGGCCACATCATTAAACTTTGCCGCAATGGGATATGTCCTTGGCCTGTCCATCATCCTTATCCCCTGTTCAATATTCATCATCGCCCAAAGCAGGGCACAGCAAAAATCATTAAATTATAAGGAGGCAGCAATATGAACAGCCCGACTTTCTCTGTCATTATTCCGGTATATAATGCCGCGGCATCGCTGCGACGTGCGGTGGAATCCGTCCGTGCACAATCATTTACAGATTGGGAGTGCATCATCATCAATGATGGTTCATCCGACCAAAGCCTGGTCAATGCATTTGCCCTGGCCGCAATGGATGCACGAATAAAGGTGAAATCGCATGATAATCAGGGCGTTTCATTTACCCGCAATGTTGGCTGGCATCTTGCCAATGGTAAATATGTGGCATTTTTGGATGCTGATGACACATGGCAGAGCGAAAAATTGGCCACCCATTTGGCTTTCCACCGGCAATTTGAAAATGCCGATATCAGCTTTGCACAAATAAGCTTTATGAACGAAGAAAACAGCCTTGGCCCATTTAGCTATTCGTCCGTGCCAAACCATATATTGCGTATAGAAGATGTGATTGGCGAACACCCCATTTGCACCATGTCCAATGTTGTAGCGCGAACATCTTTAATCGATAAAATTGGCGGATTTGCGAATAATTTAAGCCATGCAGAGGATCAAGAATGGCTTGCCCGCGCCATTTCAAAAGGATGCGTTATTCAGGGTATCGATCATCATTTGGTTGATTATTATGATAGCCCGAACGGTTTATCATCCGACCTTATGGCCATGTATGACGGATGGCAAAGCTTTGCCGAAACCTATGTCACAGAGGCGCAATTTAAAAAACAAGATGCGCTATATTGCCGTTATCTCGCGCGGCGCGCCCTGCGCGGCGGCAGCGGCGCATGGCAGGCATGTCAATTTGCGTTTCGCGGCGCACGGGCCGACCAAAGAACATTTTTCGCCAACCCATATCGCGGCGGCATGACAATTTTATGCGCGGGCGCTGCGCTGTTCATTCCGCAATTTTTGCATCGCAAAATATTTGCATAAATCATGGGTGGTTTAATCCTGTAATATAAAGTTGAAAAATTATGAAACATGAACCCATTAAATTTGTAGAGGCCGATCCAAAGGCGCCAAAGTTTAAGGCAAGCTATCCAAAAATTTCGGTCGTCATGCCGGTATATAATGTGGAAAAATATGTGGCAGAGGCGATACAATCAGTTTTGGATCAATCCTTTACTAGATTTGAGTTAATCATTGTCGATGATGGCGGCAATGATAATAGCATGGATATTGTGCGGGGTTTTGATGATCCGCGAATTACCATAATAACACAGGAAAATCGCGGTCTTGCCGGTGCGCGCAACACGGGAATCCTGCATAGCAATGGCAAATATATTGCATTTTTGGATAGCGATGATCGATGGCATAAGGAAAAACTGGCCCTGCATTTCATCCATTTGGAACATAATGCCCATGTGGATATGAGCTATTCTGCATCGCGTTTAATATGCGAAGATGGCAAACCAATGGCGGTTGTCATGAACCCAGGCAAGGGGATAGAAAAACCGCAGCGTATTTTCCTGCGTAATCCCGTTGGCAATGGTTCAGCGCCCGTTATCCGCCGCAGCACATTGGACCGTATCGCCTTTCACCATCCTGAAGATGAATTGCGGCTATGTTGGTTTGATGAAAGTTTTCGGCAATCCGAAGATATTGAATGTTGGGTCAGATTGGCTATACAAGGCGGCGCGAATTTCGAAGGCATTGATGCGCAGGTTACTTTTTACCGCGTTGCATCCGATGGTTTATCGGCCAATATCGACAAACAATATGCCAGTTGGCAGGCAATGGTCACTAAATTGCGCGGCTATGCCCCGGCATTTGCCGAACGATATTATCGCGCGGCCCACGCATATCAATTGCGATATTATGCCCGCCGCGCGATCAGCATGGGAGACAGCAAGGCCGCATTAAAATATATGTGGCAGGCCACAAAGGAAAGCCGTTCAATATATATATTTGAACCGAAAAAATCCTTTGTCACCCTTTTCGCCGCATTATTTTTTACTGTTTTTGGCACGACCGCCCTGAAACGAGCAAAGAAAACCTATTTAATAAATAAAGGTGCAGCATGAATAAATATCGCATCACCCATATAAATAATGACCCCAATCTTGGCGGGGTGAATAATGGACTTAAATTTTTTAACAGCCCGCCAATTTCCGACCATTTTGACAGCAAAGTGGTGCATATTAAAAATAATCATTTTATCGCGTCGGAAATGAACAGCGATATTATCATCCTGCATCATGCGTTAAATTGGAAAAGCATGCCCTTTATTTACAGTCTGAAAAAGCGCAATCCTCATGCTTTTTTGGTTTGGAATGATCATCATTATATTGGTGATTGGGAAAAATATCATGTTAAAAATCAAAGCAGATTTCGCATGATGGTCAAAATCTGCTGTGCCTTGGTCGACCATATTATATGCGTATCGGACGCACAGGCACGTTGGTATATAAGTTTCGCCCCACAATTTAAGCATAAAATTTCGGTCATAAACCCCTGTACCAGCAAAAATGAATTGCTTCAGCTGCCGCCGCCGGACTTTGCAATTGGCAAGCCGCTTATCATCGGCGCATTGGGCCGTTTTTGCTTTGCCAAGGGTTTTGACACAATGATAAAGGCATTTAATATGCTGCCTTCTCATTGTTCTCATCAACTTTTAATAGGCGGATTTGGGCCCGATGAACAACAATATCGCAAATATGCGGGTAACAATCCCAAAATTATTTTTGATGGCCGTGTTGATGATGTTGCATCATTTATGGCGCGGTGCGATGTGATGTTAATCCCATCGCGATATGAAACATTTGGCAGCGTGGCCACCGAATCCATGATGGCGGCGCGCCCAATCATCACATCCTATGGTGGGGGATTGCCCGACCAAGTGGGCAATGGTGGGGTTAGTATAGATTGCACCGATCCGCAAATTATGGCCGATATGCTGGCGAATATTTCGTCGCTGCCCTTGCATAATATGGCAATGGCCGGCAGGGAACAGGTCCGCCACAGCTATCGCGAACGGGTTGGCCAATGGCTTAATTTTTGCAGCGAAGTTACTGGATTAAATGTTGACGCAGATAAAAATAATCAAAATGGCCTGATGCATATTATGGCGGCATGACCCCATTTTATGCGGCATTTTTGGGGATGCGAAACCCCATGCCGATTAAAATCAATGCCGGCCAATATTGATATGCCAAAATTTCTAAATTTTCGCCAAAACTATATAACCATAAAATAACCATCATGATGAATGATGATATTAAAGTGCGATTTTTTGGGCGCATAAGCGCGCGCCATAAAAGATAAAGGCTGCTCAACAACATGGGCGCGGCAAGGCAGATTAACCCCAAAAGCCCTTTTACAAATAATAATCCATACCAGCTATGATGGCTGCCAATGGGCATATATTCCACCATATGCGGCCCGCGTTCAACCACCGCATGGCCAAACCAATATGCCTCCCCCTGCCACCGTTCCACGGCAATGCGTCCCAATGCGGCGCGAACACGGCTGCTATCTGCGCGCGCGCCTTCAAATCCGGCGCGGGCATCATTTATAGCGGTAATAATATCCTGCGCGAATAATGCGCCAAATAATGCGCCAAAACCCAATAAAAACCAAAATTTTATGTCTCTATGTCCCTTAATCAATATGGGCAGGGCAAGGATGATGATCAATGCCAAAATGGCAAGGCGCGATTGGCTTAACAACATCATCAATAAAAATGCCGTGGCCGCCAATATTTTATGTTTTTTCTCCCGTGCCTTTACCAAAATATAAAAATATATCAGCGATATTAAGCCTGCCGCTGGTGACCAAGGAGAGAAAAATTGCCACCGCGCCGTGCCCGCGCCCGGTTCAATCGTATATAATGTTGCGGCAAAATATTCCGGCCCCGGCCCGCCAATGACCTTTAATGGTGAAACATATAAAATTTGCGGCAAACCGGCAAAGGGGGCAGCGATGAATAAAGGGATAAGAAACAGGCTAATCCTGCCTAATTTAATAATGGATCGATCAATGGCGACCGCGCGTATTGGCAACATCGCCCCTGCCATGATGAAAATCGCAATTAACGCCCATCCCTTTGCCCAACCGATGGATGATTTAATGGTCGCACCGGTTCCCATATTCCAATTTCCATGCCCCACAATTAACACGATTAACATGAAAATCATGGAAATAGGCCATAACCAGATAAGGGCATTGACCCTGTGTAATTGTCCGGATTTGGGTAGATAATCGCTGGCAAAGGCTTTCCAACAAATTAAACCCAGCAACACCCAGCCCAATACAGGACCAACAACATAAAGCCCGCCAATCAGCCAAAAGCCCCATGTCCATATGATGGCCCCGCAGATCAGCCTTTCGGCAAAATCTTGTCGAGGATAAGAGGACGAAACCATAATATCACAAACCCAATAAGTAAGAAAATTGTTGCCGCAATGGCGCCGACTAATGTCATTAAAATGGATGGCGAGGATGGGCTTTTTGCCAATGTCGGCTCTTCCAATATTTGCACCAATGGATAGGATGAAAATGGATCCATCTTGCTGGTATCCAACCGTGCCAAGGCGGATGAAAATACCGCCTCTGCGACGCGCAAATCACGTTGTAATTCGGCCAATATGGCTGCTTTTTCAATCAATTCAGGCGTTTCGGATTTTAATGAACGTAATTGGCGTCTAACCGTGGATAGGCTGGAGGAGGCGGAGCTAGCGCTGGCGCGTTGCATGACCATATTACCCATTAAACCGCTGCGTGAATCCGTCACCGATAAATCGGCAAATTTATCAACATCTGCCCCCCTCATACCGGTAAGTTTGCTGCCGCGTGCGCGATAATCCCCGGCCAGGCTATTTACCTGTTCACGTGCCTCTACCACCTCGGGGTGATTAACGCCCAAGGTTGAGCTTGCCTTGGCATAGCGCACCTTTGCATCGGCATGTTGGGCCAACATTGCCTGAAATTCAGGGTCGCCTTTTAACACCATGGCGTTTCTGGCCATGCGCGGGCTGCTTTGTATGGATGATGTGATGCTGCCGCTGGCCGCATGTTGGCCATTTGCATCGGCTTCCAACGAACGGGCACGTTCTTTTAAATTTTCAATGGCAGTAAATTTACTGTCAAATTGGTCCATGGAAACCAGACCGCTTTTGCCCTGAAATTCAAATAATCTGGCCTGTGCTTCCTTTACCTTTGTTTCCAACCGCGCAATATTGATACGGTCGCTCGCTTCACGTTTCGCAGCTTCGTCTTGGCGTAAATTGTCAAGCCCCAGTAAAAATGCATCGCGCAATTTACGCGCCTGTATCTGTGCCTTTTTCGGATCTGTCGCATCCAATGACACTTCAATTAAATTGGTTTGGTCCACCAATTTCACATTTGGCTTGCCAAAAGTACGGGCCTCTTCATCACTTAAACCCTCTGTGGCTCGATCCATGGTAATATCGGCCAATAATAAACGTTTATAGCTTTCGGTTGGGCTTAATGTCGCGCTGCTAAATGCCGATGTTGATGAAGAGCTGGCCTGTCCAATTGATTCCAGGTTTAACGAACTTCCCACGCCATTGCCGGGCAAAATCATGGTGAAATTGCTTTGATAATATCGCGGCGCAACTGCCAGATAAATTAAACATATCGCCCATAAAATAATGATATTTGCCGATACAAATAAAATATAACGGCGCAATCTGTTATCATCAATTTTACCGCGTCTAGCCCATGATAAAAATTGCGATAATTTATCTGGAATGATGATTTTTTCATGTTTCATTGTGCCACCTTGCTTAAAATAATCGCTGGGGTGACTGTGTCGGTCATCATGCCCAAAATTTCCCGAAAATTGGTCATGCCGCTGTCATAACAGGCGACTGAATCATTGGGCATTAAATATGGGGTCACAAAATCACGATCGGCGCGGTGGATTAAATCCTCTATACGCCGCCGAATGACAATGCTTTGCCCATTTATGGGGTTACGCGACACCAAAACCGCCCAACGGTCCGACGCCATGGCCGACCCGCCCACACAATTGCCGCTGACCAATGCATCCATCATTGTGGTGCCATAGGGCAGGCTGGTGCTTTCTTTGCCAATGGCCGCGCCCGCATTATTATTTGCCGAACGGGTCAGGTTAGAGATGAAAATACGAATGCCCGGTGCAGTAATCGCGCTTGGCCGGATTAAATCCTTGTCCGCACAATTTCTGCTGGGCACGATAATCCTATCTCCATCGGCAAGGGCAATATCAGGCACATTGCCGCCGCTTAAAACCGCCGACATATCAACCACCGCCCATTTATTGTTCCGCACGATATAAATTTGCGAAATATTGGCATCGGGTCGCACCCCGCCCGCCGCCTGTAATGCGGGGGCCACCGTGCGCATGCCGTTAAAATCACCAATTGCCATACGCAGGGACGATGCTGCCTTGCTTTCGGCGCTGCGTTCCGCAACCCGGCGATTGCCCGGGCTAAACACTGCGCCGCTCATCTGCACATTTATCGAACCATGCTCCACCAATATCAATTGTACAATAGAGCTTAATGGCCGCGCCATGCCCTGTGCCACCATAAAATTAGTGATTGTTCGTTCCGCCGCCATCACATTTTGTCCGGCAATATTGATCGGTGGCAATCCAGGAAGATATAAATTGCCATCGGCGTTAATAACATAAATATTGGACAATCTGTCCTTATCACCCAATATCCGCACCGCCAGTTGGTCGCCGCTGCCTAAAATGGGGGTGGCGGAAATAATGGATCTATCCTCTGCGCCGGTAAGGCCAAGGTCGCTTGGCTGAAATATTTTTTTGTGACAGGTTAAATTTGCCCGATTTGCATATTCGACATCATATCGATCATCATGAACAGGGTCTATTTGTTCCGGCATCCAATAAGCGCCAACCGGATTATGCGGTTTTTGCACGGTGACACAGCCGCTTAAGGAAAATAAGCCGCATATCATGGCAATATATGTATAAATTTGGTCCTGTTTCATCTTTTGTCCCTGCATGGTCAATTGCGCGAAATTTCAATCAACCCTATGAATTGCAAGGGGCGTGCCAATTATCATATATTGGTAAGATGCTGTAATATATAAATAAAAATATTATGAAAGAGACATATAATTGACGCTAGTCATTATATTGACTATCTCATATGTCATTATTTTGGCCCTTTATATATTCTATATGCGCCATTTATGCATTTTGCATAATGCCAAAAAAAGGGACAGGAAATCCCATTTCTAATGGATAGTCTGCTTGCCGCTCAAAATTCTGATCAAATTAGCAGCTTCTGCTCTCAACTCCTCCGACAGACGCTTGTCGCCCGCCATTGATTCCAGACGCTTTATTGTATTTGGCCAATGCCACTTTCCAGTTCTTTGTGATCTGCTCATTTAATTCACCCCGATTCATAAAAATCTTTGAAACCTATATTTTCATCCTCTTGTTAATAGCTTGTAATAATACAGCATCATAATCATTTCTATAATTGACGCAGCAAAGCATTGTAAAAAAAAGGCCAAAAAAAAGGGACGTTATTACCCGCCCCTTTTTGATAATTTCTATCATTATTTAGATTAGAATTTGCCAAGTAAGTTAATGAAAGGCCCATGGCTGGTATAGCTTTGGTCGGTTAAATCATCAGAGAAATCTGATAATGAATAGCCCACGCCAACTTTTACATTATTGCCCAATTTCCGATACACCGTTCCCAATGCGCCAAATCGTTTATCATCGGCCAATTCAACCCACAGGCCGCGTCCTTCCAATGAAATATCCCAATGATCATCGGCATGGAAATCTGCGCGAATAACGCCCAAATGCGCATCGGATTTTACGAAAATATCGCTATCCCGGCTAAGTGATACTTTGCCCGAACGATATCCATATTTACCGCCAATGGTCAACCAATTGGTCAAATCATAATTCACGTCAATATTGGCAATTTTTGATTGCTGTTTCGGGCTTTCAATTTCGCCGCTGCCCGTGACCTGACCTGCTGGCCCTAAATCTTCGAAAAAGGTAAAGCGGACAAGGGCATTTAACCGTTCATTATTGATCGGGCGATAGGCGAAACCGGCCATTGCCTCGGTATATTCTGCGGCACGAATGGACGCGCTGTCATTATCCGCGCGGGCAATATTTAATCGGCCCAATGCGCTCCAGTCCGGATTGACATTATAATTTATGTCGCTGCGGAATAAAGTTACGGTTTGATCGCGGCCATTGCCTTTTTCTCTGCGAATTTCGACTGAACTGCCCAATTTGACATTTTCATCCTGCCAACCAAGGCCGATGCTGCCCGCAGTGCGTTTGAACAATCCCGTCGTTGCATCGTCAATTCGGCCATTCTCAAAACTACCCGTAATGGAAAGTTTTTCAATCGGATCAAATTTCAATCCATAGGCGCGTGATAATGATGGCGCTGTGCCGCCCATGCCAACACGGTTTTCACCATATATGGACAGGCTGTCACTGAAACGGTGGCGCGCACCCAAAGTTAAATTACCTCTGTTTGAACGGGTAAAGATATTTTGTGTGTCCAATCCGGTATCGGTGCGGTCCGCGAACAGCGCATAGCCAATATATGCCTCTGAACCTTCGCCATAGCGGTGGTTTAATTGGACATCCGCGCCCAATCCGCCCGAACCACCCGATATTTCACTGGCCAATGACAATTTTTCGGTAAGCTCCGCCTTTACCCCGCCGCCAATACGGTCATTTCTATTGCGGGTGGAATCATGATCCAATGTTGCCTGACCAAATCCAAATAAGGACCAGTTTTTCATCATTGGGGCATATTCTAATTCCAATGCAGCATCGGTGCGGCTGCCATCTTGGACGCTATTATATAAAAGCCCCGGCGTGCGGTCTTCATATCTGACCCCCAATTTGGCGGTGACATTTGCGCTGCCCATAGCCCCGCCAGTGACCAAATCAAATGTGCCGGTTTTGCTATCTCCCGTTCCTGCTGATAATAGCTGATCATATTTTACCGAAATGGAGGATTTTTCGCCCACGGGCGCTGCCATGGCGACGCCCCATCTTTCGGTTTGAGACGGGGTTAAGCGCCCTGATGAGGAAAAGCCCTGATCATAATGTTCAAAATAAACCGATGCTGTACCCAAATCGCCGCTTTTACCGGCCAATTCGGCAAAATTTACGGCTGCCTCGGTGCGATATGCCTTTGCCTTTACCGATGTTCCCGGGCTGACAATGTCGGTAAAGCTAAGCCCGCCATCAACCGAATTAGATTGGCCAAAGCCCGGCCCGTCGGTTTGCGCAACTTCTGCTTTAAAATAACTGCCTGCGGTAACACGGACCATGACATCTGCGCCCAACAAGGTTTGGGCGGCTTCCTCCACCGTGTCACGCTGGGCGGTTACGCCGAAACGAACCTTATCACCAAGCCAGCCTGAACCGCGGCCACCAATGGTATATCCATCCAAATCACCCACGGGCGGCGTATATTCATAACGCACCACCAATACCGGCACATTTCCGGTGGAGCTGCCCTCACGCACTGCGCTGTCGGTGGCAACGGTAGAGGCCAATGGCTTTACCAATGTAATGCGCCCTTGAAATGGATCAAAATCATAATCCTGCTGCGGGTATAAATCGCGGATTTCCAAAATCAATCCGGTTTCACGGTCGCGCACCTCAATGCGCACACGTTCCGACCCAATGGAGACATCCTGACGTTTCATAAAATATAATGAACCGCCCGTGCCGCGAAATTCCTCTCGCCCGGGAACAGTGCCAGGATCGGATGCAAAGGCGGTAATTTGCGTCCTGCGTTCGCCAAAGCTGGTGCTATCCTTGCTATTATAATCTATCAAAGCGCCAAATAATCCGCGATCAAGCTGCGCCAATTCGGCGCCATTAACTTGGGTGACAAAATTGCCGATAACAAATTGGCTGTCGTCTTTATTAACGCGAAGATAGAAACGGCCCTGTGTTGGCGCATCCTCGACCAATGTCGAATTGTCGCCATAGGTGGGATAATATTGATCGCGGTTCAAACGGCGCAATAATTGGCTTGGATCTTTTCGGTCCAAATTGCTGAACAAATCCTTGACCAATGTTTCGCCCGTATCAACCGATGCGGTCACACGAACATCATCACCCACCACACCCTTGGCATAAAATGCAGCGCGGCCAATGGCATAGCTGCCCTCGGCCAAACTATCCCCACTCACCAACGATGCAGGGCCGCTGCCATAGCTTCTGCCCAAGGTTAAATCACCCTGCCCCACAACAAACCAATCATCCTTTGGCGCGGCAAAGCTTTGCGTTGCGCTTTTTACCTCTTTCCCATTGCGGGTAATTGAAACATGCATTTCGCCATCTTTACGCGACACAATTTGTTGCGCAACAAAACGGCCATCGGTATCAACGGGCACAAATTGGCCCGAAACGCGGACAATATCGCCCTGCTCCGCATGGCCTGTTACTGTCGCCATTAAACCAGACAATTCAATATTACGGCGTGCTGCCTCATCCACATTACCAAAATTGGGACGCGATACTGGCTCCTGCGCCTTTTTTAATGCCATGCTATTTTCAACAATGGTCAATTCCTGCGGCGTGGTTTCATCAAATTTACCATTGGCCCCATATATACGGTAAATATAATAAAGCGCCGATGGGCTGTTATCTGGCACATTCCAACTTGCGCTGCCATTTTCATCGACCGATATGATGGCCACTGGTTCAGAATCCGTGCTTTGCGTTGCACGGAAAATGCGCACCTCGCCCTTTTCAATAAAGGCGGGATAGTTGCTATAGCCAAGGAAATTTATCGTTTCACCCGCCGCTGCTGTGCGCTCTGAATTCATCATGCCAATGTTTAAAATCGGTGTGACCACCAATGTATCGGCGCGGAATTTTATGTCATGCTTATCTGTTCGTGCCTTAACAGATTGTTTTTCGGGCGCAGGGGAAGTAGCCGCAGCAATAGCAATGGAGGATGTATTTACAGCAGATTTAACTGGCACATTTTTATATAATTTGGGTTCATTTTCACCCGTGCCGGCGACAAATATCGTCCCATTTTTTTCATAGGTGCCAGCAACAGCCGACATATCAATAATTTGGGACTGTTCCTGACCATTGGCCGAAACGCCGTCCGCCACATCATCATTGGCATATGCCGCCGCCGGTGTCGCCGCGACAGCCACAGCCAACATTGAAGAACGAAGCGCCCAAATATTGGGGTTGTTATTTTGTTTATTGCTGTTGTTCATTTTGTTTTCCAATATATTTTTCATGGCGCTTACTCCCCTTTTCCATTGCTGTTTGTAGGAGCGCCCTCTTCACGTGGTGCGACACCAAAGTTTAACTCACCAAATTTACCTCGGGTCAGACGGATTGATTTTGGATTATCAAAAGTGACCTCCCAACCAATAGGCAGGGTTCGTGTGTCCACTTTCAAAACAAAGTTTGAACCGATACGTGCATCTGGCACCGCGGCACAGGCAATATGATAACGGCCAAATTCGTCGGTGGTTATCAATTGGCCGTTGACCGTGGCCAAACGAACACCAGCTATGCCAGGCTCATTTTCATCTTGATATCCATTACGGTTTCTATCTTCAAACACCTTGCCAAGCAGTTCAGAACAATCAAAAACCGCGCTGGGCACAATGGCCACTACGGCCGTACCACGGTTGGAAATGGCACTGAAATCCGCAGCATTTTGGGCAAGTCCGGTATTCACCTTTTCACCGCCGGTAACGCCCGCACCCACAACAAGGGTTAAATTATACCGCACCGAACCATTTGCCGGTATCACCTGACCTGTCCAACGCAGCTCTCGATTATTATTTGTGGCAATTGGTTCATTGGCAACACCATCTACCGACGCCGTGCCCAGCACATATTTCATGCCCGCTGGTAAAATATCGACAACATCAACACCAGCGCGTTGTGCATTTTCGGTGTTACGCACGGTGATTTCATAGGGGACTAAGTCGCCTGTGCTGGCCGAACGTTTAATGCTGGTTTTGGTGACCACCAATGGCGTGCGGTTCAAAAATGGATCAAGCGCGATATGATTATTAACCACATCAGGATCGCCCGGTTGCAACCGGAAGCTAAGGTAAAATGGCGTGTCCGACCCTTGTGGTGGGGTTGCATCGGGTGAGATGCGAACTGGCGCAGGCAGGCCACTTGGGTCGAATGGACCAGGCAATGGCACCAACACTGTTGAACCATCGGCAAATCCAACTGGCGGAGTTACTTGGATAGTATAAACCGTTTCACTTGCTGGACATTGCGGTGCAGCACCTGGAATAATATCAAAACGATATTCGCCGCTTGCTCCGGTTGTTTGGCTTGCCTGTGACGCATCAACAAAGCAAATGGAGGGCAATGGATTGCCATCTGGACCAAGCAAGCGGACCGTAACGCCGGAAATTGGGTTACGGGTGATGGAATCGTAAATAACGCCCGATGGATCAATGGGTTGGTTTTGATCAATAACAACCGTGTTATTGACAAGATTGACACCCTCAATCTTATCATAAACAACATTATTTTCTGGATTACGGAAAACAATATCATATCCAGGGCCGGATAAAAGCCCATCGACACGATAGTCGCCATTGGCGTCGGTTGTGGTGGTGGCCACAACAACACCGTCCTTCATAATTTCAACAATCCAACCTGCACGGCGTGGCTCATCAGGGCCGAGCACACCATCACCATTAACATCGGTGAACACGGTACCGGTGACGGAACTGACCGGAGGTTCAACAACTACCGTCACCGTTGCAGTTTTGCAATTGGTGGGATTTAATTTTTCACAAATTTGATATTCAATAATATATGTGCCATCGGGCACATTTGCCGTCACCGACACTATACCCGTTGCGGGATCAAGCACCACGCCAGCATGTGCCGCCGGTGTCAAAATGGTGACATTTATGTCATTCACATCGACAGGCGAACCGTTCAATATATCATTGGCAAAGGCGTTAATTGCATTGGGATTGCCTACGCCGCTTCTTACCGGAGCAGGAACATCATTTGCCGCCAATATTTCTGGCGCCTCAACCACTATGGTTACATTACTGCTTGCACAATTGGTGGGGTTTAACTTCTGACAAATTTCATAGGCAATGGTATAAGTGCCTGCGGGCGTGCCAACCGACACATCAACCAATCCGGTTGCAGGGTCCATGACAGGAACAGGCGCACCGGGGGTAGCAGGCGTTGCTGGGGTCGTAATGGTCGCGTCAATATCCGCCACATTGACGGGCGCACCGTTTAAGCTGTCATTGGCAAAGGCATTGATAATATCATTACCGCCATTTGCACCATTTACTGGTGCGGGGCTATCCACATCCGCCATAATTGGCGCGGCATCCACGGTCACCGAAATAATGGCATTGGCGCAATTTGTGGGGTTTAACTTCTCACAAATTTGATAGCCAATGGTATATGTGCCTGCTGGTGTGTTTGGCGCAACGCTGACCATGCCAGTTGCGGGGTCCAAAGTAACGCCTGCATGGCTGGCTGGGCTGGTCACGGTTACATTTATATCTGCGATGGCAACCGATGCACCGTTTAACATATCATTATTAAGCGCATTGATAAGATTTGAACCGCCTGATATGCCAGGAACAGGGCCAACCGCATCATTGCTCGCGGCAATTGGCGCAGCGGTTACCACCACGGTCACATTATTGGTCGCGCAATTATTGGGGTTTAACTTCTCACAAATTTCATAAGCAATGGTATAAGTGCCTGCTGGCGTGCCAACCGGCACATCCACCAATCCGGTGGCAGGGTCCATCACGGGAACAGGCGCACCTGCAGTTAATGGCGTCGCGGGCGATGTAACAGTGGCTTCAATATCGGCGACATTGACCGGCGCACCGTTTAAGCTGTCATTGGCAAAGGCATTGATAATATCATTGCCGCCTGTCGCACCATTAACGGGTGCTGGGCTGTCCGCATCTGCCGTAATTGGCGCGGCGGTTACCACCACATTGACCGTGCTGCTTGCGCAATTATTGGGGTTTAACTTCTCACAAATTTCATAAGCAATGGTATAAGTGCCTGCGGGAGTGCCTGCTGGCACATCCACCAATCCGGTGGCGGGGTCCATCACGGGAACAGGCGCACCTGCGGTTAATGGCATTGCGGGCGATGTAACAGTGGCTTCAATATCGGCGACATTGACCGGCGCACCGTTTAAGCTGTCATTGGCAAAGGCATTGATAATATCATTGCCGCCTGTCGCACCATTAACGGGTGCTGGGCTGTCCGCATCTGCCGTAATTGGCGCGGCGGTTACCACCACCTGAACTGTTGCGGTTTTGCAATTGGTCGGATTTGAATTTTCACAAATTTCATAAGCAATGGTATAAGTGCCTGCCGGTGTTCCGGCCGGAACATCAACCAATCCGGTTGCAGGGTCCATGACAGGAACAGGCGCACCTGCGGTTAATGGCGTTGCGGGCGCGGTTATGGTCGCGCTAATATCCGCAACATTGACCGGCGCACCATTTAATGTGTCATTGGCAAAAGCATTGATAATATCATTACCGCCATTTGCACCATTAACGGGGGCGGGGCTATCATTGCTGGCATTTAATGGGGTAACATCCACAACCACGGCAATGGTTGCACTTTGGCAGTTGGTCGGGTTTAACTTTTCACAAATTTGATAGCCAATGCTGTAATTGCCCGCTGGTGTGCCAGGGGCGACGCTTACCTGACCCGTGGCGGTGTTTAATGTAACGCCCGCATTGCTGGCTGGTGCAGTTACGGTTAAGTTCACATCCGCCAAGGCAACAGGTGAACCATTTAATGTATCATTGCCAAGAGCATTGATAAGGTTCGCGCCGCCATTTGCGGTTGTTACCGTTCCAGCATTATCGTTCAACGCCGTAATTGGCGCGGCCGAGACGATAACGGTCACGCTGCTATTCGCGCAGTTGGTGGGATTTGTTTTTTCGCAAATTTCATAGGCAATGGTATAAGTGCCTGCTGGAGTGCCTGCTGGCACATCCACCAATCCGGTGGCGGGATCCATCACGGGAACAGGCGCACCTGCGGTTAATGGCGTTGCTGGCGCGGTTATGGTCGCTTCAATATCCGCCACATTGACCGGAGAACCATTTAAGCTATCATTGGTAAAGGCGTTAACAATATCATTTGCGCCGGTGCGGCCATTTTGGGCGGGCGGCGTGTCTGCACTTGCCGCAATCGGGGTCACATTTACTGGAATTGTTACATTGGCAATCGCACAATTGCTTGGATTTAATTTTTCGCAAATTTGATAACCAATGCTATAATTGCCCGCTGGCGTGCCGGGGGCAACGCTTACCTGACCCGTGGCGGTGTTCATGGTAACGCCCGCATTGCTGGCCGGTGTAGTCACAGTGATATTAACATTTGATGCAGTTGGGGCAGCACCATTTAAACTATCATTGCCAAGGGCATTTACCAAATTGCTGCCGCCATTTGCGCTATTCACCGCTGGCGTGCTGTCATTATTGGCCGCAATTGGTGAAGCTGCCACCTGCACCGTGATGCTGGCATTGGCACAATTGGTTGGATTGGCATTTTCGCAAATTCGATAGCCAATGGTATAGCTGCCCGCTGGTGTGCCCGCAGGAACAGAAACCACACCCGTTGCCGTGTTTAATGATGGCACTGGTGCACCCGCAGACAGCGGAGTCGCAGGGCTGGTTACCGTTGCGGTGACCAGCGACAGGTTCACTGGATTGCCATTAAAGCTATCATTGGTAAAGGCATTGAAAGCATTTGTATTGCCCGCCGCACCATTTACCGCAGGGCCGCTGTCATTACTTGCCGCAATGGGGGTCGGGGTGACGATAATTGTCGCAATAGCGGCCTCACAATTGGTTGGCACCGCGCTGTCGCAAATTTCATATCCAATATTATATGTGCCCGCCGGTGTTCCAGCTGGCACAGAAACAACGCCCGTTGATATATTTAACGATGGCACAGATGCGCCGGCAAAGGCAGGGGTCGCGGGTGAAGTCACATTGATGGTGACATTCGGCGTTGTTGCCGCCCCGCCATTAAATGTATCATTGCTCAACACATTATATAGTGATGCAGAGCCATTGGTGCTGTTCACCGATGGGCCGCTATCGTCATCCGCATTTATCGGACGCAATGAAACATTGACTGTGGCAACCGCATTGGCACAATTGGTGGGGTTGCCAATTTCGCAAATTTGATAATTTATTGTATAATTGCCTGCTGGTGTGCCGGGGGCAACGCTAACTTGTCCAGTTGATGTGTTCAACGTCACGCCCGCATGGGATGCAGGGGTGGTAACAGTAATCGCAACATTTGATGGAGTTGGCGCAGCGCCCTTCAAACTATCATTGCTTAAAACATTAAATGCATTGGCCTGTCCATCATTTGTGATGGTGCCTGATTGTGTGTCATTGCTTGCCGCAATGGGCGCACGCGGCACGGCGGTGACAGTTGCGTCATTATTGCCAGGTCCAGGGCCGGATTTGGTATTATTATTGCCATCGGCGGGGTTGGCGCTGTCCGAAACATCATTTACCACTGTTCCAGCAGCCGTATTACCGCTTGCAGTCGCGCTATTATTAACGCCCGTTCCGCTTAAATCGCCCGCGACAAGGGAATAAACAGCGCTGTAAAACCATGTTTCGGTAAGGCCGATATATCCATCATTATTGGTATCGCCCGAAACATAGGTTGGTGTTGGGGGCGTGCCCGCACCGGTAAATGTGGTTTCGGTTAAGCTGGGGTTTCGCAAAGGCTCTGCGCCATAGGATTTTACTTGATAAATATAATTGATGGTTTCACCAACTTGGCCATAACCATCGCCATTTAAATCATTAAATGTCGATGCTTTGGTCACGCCAATGCCGGGATACCAAACGGTTACTGTTGCCTGATTAGATTGGATGCCAAGCGCATTATCCACGGTATAATTTACAGTTGATGCATAGCCAACAAAGCTTGGATCGGGGGTGAATGTTAATTGCCCTGTTGTGTCACTATATGACCAGACACCCTCACCTGGAACGGTAAAGCCAATTACATCGCCAAAGCTGTCGGTGATAATGCCTGTTGCGGATGGCGGGGGGACAAGGTTCACCGATGCGCGTGCAAATTCAGACGCCTTTAAACTATTATTATTGGTGGGGTTATTATTTAATGTTGCCGAGCTGTCATTATCCAAAATATCGACAATAGTTGACGTTCCCGGCACGCCTTCTTTGGAATCATTAACCGTAACGGGCGGCTTAAAATCCGCGCATTCAAAATCCAATGTGTCAAATGCGCTATATGTTGGATTGTCAAAACGAATTAAAAAGCCGCTATTCGCAGTGCGTCCCATGGTAAATGTGCTGCGGTCTTTCCACAATGCTTCCAAACCAGATACAGGCTGGTTATTATAATTTTGATCGCCGATTAAGCTGAATGTTTCCGCCTGCCCTGCAACCGCGCCAAAGGCGCGGCCCGTGGTGGCGGTGGCATCAATTCGAACCCAGCTTATATCACCTTGACATACGGGCAGGTAAATACGTTCATTATTTGGGCCATCGACATCATTAAATTGAACATGCACATCGGCAACCACTGGCACACCGCCGCTATTTGTTGTGATATTATATGTACCTGCACGATATAAACGCCATTCGATGAAAATATCATCCGGCCCCACGGAAGTAATAGAAGGCCGATTGGCTGTAGTGCTCCATGTATGGTTTAAGGTTGCGGTTGTGATGACACCGACAAGGTCAATTGTATCACTTCCCACCGTGCCTGCATTGGTCCAAATGGCTCTTTTGCCCTGACCAGTGCCAACAACTGTCGGTGTACCGACATTATTAACAACCAATGATGGTGCAGCCATTGCCGTACTGCTAGCCGCCAATATTGATGCGCCAGCTAGCCATTTTGCCCGTTTCAGCAATTTACGTGCCTGTTCAGACGATGAAATGACTGTCTTTTGATTATCAAAGGCTAAATGCCGCATAATATGTCCTCAAATTAAAAAAATCTGAGCTACTAATGCTGTTAATATGGTAAAAAATTTATTAACTTATCTGATAAGTTTACGCTTATTTACATCCAAAATGGATTAAATATTTTATAAATATTACAGCAACATTGCCGTCCTGCACCAAAATATGCACCTATTTCCGGGCCTGCCCGCAAATTAAGAGAAAAATATTCGTTCAAAAAACCAATAGCTGGCCCAGCCTCCAAAAATATAGGCGCAACATTTAACAATATAATCCTGCCATTTGGCCATAAATTTCCCGATTAACGCCAAAATTAACAAGGCGCAAAGAATCACCAATATCTGGCCCGCCTCAACGCCCACATTAAATGATAATAGGGCAAGCGGCATGTCTGTCTGCGGCAGGCCAATTTCTGACAATGCACCGGCAAATCCAAATCCGTGCAACAACCCAAAAATAAAGGCCACAATCCATGGACGGCGCGATGTTAAATGCACCTTGCCCCTTTGCGCCGCAATAATCTCTGCGGCCAGAAATATGATGGACAGCGCGATAATCGCCTCTACGGGTCGTTGCGCCAACCCCATATATCCAAGGCTGCTGCCCACCAATGTAATGGAATGGGATAGGGTAAAGGCGCTGGCCGCGATTAAAATGCTGCGCCCACGGCGGATGAGAAGAACAAGGCAAAGCACAAATAATAAATGGTCAAACCCAAATAAAATATGCTCCACCCCAATGTAAAAATAATCCACAGCAATTTGATAAGGGCCAGCATCCGCCAAAATTTTCATAAATGGCCGCGATGCCATTAAACGGCCGCTTTCAATGGGGCGGCCCAATAATTGCACGCGCACCAATATGTCGGTCTGGCTGGCTTCCAAATTGGACAATCCAATTTCCCTCCCCACCAAAGTTAAGCCGCAACGCGCATCCCATTTACGTATGACCGATTGGGGCGTTTGTGATGTTGAGGTTAATTTTAATATGCAATCCTTGGGGAATATGGGAATGCTTTGCGGCCCAATTCCGGTGCGCAGAGGGGCTTTCCAGATAATGTGATATATTGATGCAGATTGTTGATTTACCTCATAATATCCGGGACGAAGCTCATCCGCATGGGCCAAATATGGCATAGATAAAATCATCGCAGAAAATGCGACAAAACGCCAAAATAATGACATAAAATTCATATTCATTTTAACGGTGCAATCTTGACATCATATCCATTTAACAATGCCTGATATGCCTTTTCCTTACGTTCATTTATATATTTGGATTGCCAATCATCAATCAACCGCGCCTCTATTTGCGATATGGGCGGAGAATAGGGCGGGCTTTGTTTGGCAATAAATATCACATGGTCGCCAAAACCCGACTGCACTGGTCCGGACCATTTGCCATGTGGTAATTTGGCCAATTGGTCGGCAAAAGCTTCGCCAAATTCGCGGTTGATATTTGCCGGATCGGCGCCATTTATTTTGCCGCGCAATGATGTGCGCTGCCCCACCTTATTTGGCTCAACACCGCCATTTAATTGGGCAATAATGGACGCAGCATCGTCATTTTTTCCTAATAATATTTGCTGAAAATCCCAAAATGGTCCATTTTGATATTTGGCCTTATTCTCATTGTAAAATGCCTGTAATTGGGAATTAGTGGGCCGTTTATCTTCGGCCGCTTCCATCACCAAAACCTCCATTTTCGCGCGCATCCGCCGCCGAACAATCGGATCATCCTGATCCAAGCCCAAACGCAAAGCCTCCCGATAATATATTTCCTCGCGAATATAATCACGTATCAGCATGTCCACCTCATCACGCGATGCGGGGCGGCCCATGGTGGCGGCGAAACCCTGTGCCAATATGGTCGCCTTTTCCTCGGTTACCTCAATTTTTCGGTCTTCGGGGCTCACATCATTTGACCCGCCCAAGATGAAAAATATCAATAATCCCAATATCATGAAATGCAGCAACGGCTCATTCGCCCATGATTTTATTTTATCCTTATGCGCAATTGCCCAATTCGGCATCGCCATTCCCCCCATATAAATGCGCAAAAATATCGCACATTACTCTTCCCTCTTACAATCTATGTCGCATTTTGGCGCTTTGACAAGTGCTATGGCTTGACGAGACTATAATATTTCGGGCAATGGAGGATATATATTTCATCAACCGATTAACCCTGTGCCATCAGTGCCAAGGGATTTTGAATATTTTGATCAAGGATAAGATTATGAGCGACAATGAAATTGCAAGAGAATCAATGGAATATGATGTTGTCATTGTCGGCGGCGGCCCTGCGGGGTTAAGCGCCGCTATCCGGTTGAAACAATTGGATGCCGATTTAACGGTATGCATCCTTGAAAAAGGATCGGAAATTGGGGCGCATATATTGTCCGGCGCGGTGGTTGATCCCATTGCCTTAGACGAGCTTTTCCCCGAATGGCGCGACATGGGTTGCCCCATGGCCGAAACCCCCGTTACTGAAAATCATCATTGGGTACTGACCAAGGGAAAAAAATGGTCCATCCCCCATTTCACCACCCCAAAATGGATGCATAATAAGGGCACATATACAGGCAGTTTGGGCAGCATGTGCCGCTGGCTTGGTGAACAGGCAGAGGGATTGGGAGTGGAAATTTTCCCCGGATTTGCGGGCGCGGAGATTTTATATCATGAAAATGGGTCGGTAAAGGGCGTTGCCACCGGCGATATGGGAATTGCCAAGGATGGAAGCAAAAAAGCCGATTATCAGCCCGGCATGGAGCTGCACGCAAAATATACCCTGTTTGCGGAGGGCGCGCGCGGCCATTTGACCAAGCAATTAAAGGCAAAATTTGATTTAGAGGCCGATTGCCAGCCACAGGTTTATGGACTTGGCATGAAGGAATTATGGGATATTGACCCCGCCAAACATGTGCCAGGCCGTGTTATCCATACACAGGGGTGGCCATTGGATGACGCATGGGGCGGCGGATTTTTATATCATCAGGCGGGGGGTCAAGTTGCCTTGGGCTTTGTTGTCGCTTTGGATTATGAAAATCCGCACATGTTCCCATTTGAGGAATTTCAACGTTGGAAACAACATCCTGAAATCCGCGCTATTTTAGAAGGCGGCAAGCGTGTATCCTATGGCGCACGGGTGATTAACGAAGGCGGCATTCAATCTATCCCCAAATTGGCTTTTCCCGGCGGCGCGTTAATTGGGTGCAGCGCAGGTTTTGTCAATGTGCCGCGCATTAAAGGCAGCCATACCGCCATGAAATCGGGCATGGTGGCCGCCGATAGCGTTAACCTTGCCATATCATCGGGCCGCGCCAATGACGAAATGTCCGATTATCAAGAAGCAATTAATGACAGCTGGATTATTAAAGAATTAAAATTGGTGCAAAATGCCGAACCTGCCGTTGCCAAATTTGGCGGCGTATATGGCACGGTGTTGGCCGGAATTGATATGTGGATGCGCACATTGAAAATTGGCCTGCCCATTATGATGAAGCATGAGGCGGATCATACCCATATGGGCCGCGCAGATATTTATCCCAAAATAAATTATCCCAAACCCGATGGCGTGATAAGTTTTGACCGTTTATCATCGGTTTTCCTATCCAATACCAATCATGAGGAAGACCAACCGGTCCATTTACAATTAAAGGATGAAAGCGTCCCGACCAGTATCAACCTGCCCTTATATGATGAGCCAGCACAAAGATATTGCCCCGCAGGCGTATATGAAATTGTTGATGCAGAAACATCCGACCCGCGCCTTGTCATCAATGCGCAAAATTGTGTTCATTGTAAAACATGCGATATTAAAGACCCCACCCAAAATATAAATTGGGTTGTGCCTGAGGGCGGCGGCGGCCCCAATTATCCCAATATGTAATTTTTTATATTCTTGTAACCTTATTCATTTTACCGATGAATAAGGGGACGAGATATAAATTTTATAAAGGAAAAACCCATGGGCAAGGCATATAGTCTGTTATTTTTGCGCGTATCAACGGGCCTACTCACCATTATATGGGGGTTGATAAAGGTGATGAAACCCGATGCAGGTGTTGGTGTTGCCAATAAATATTATGGCGGCGTTGGCGCGATGGATGCATTGCAAATGCCGTGGGGCATTGTCCAAATTATCATCGGACTATTGGTGATTTTGGGTCTTTTTCGAAAAATAAGCTATGGGCTGCATGCATTGATGCTGTGCCTTGGCGCGGCGGCGATTTGGAAATATTTGGCTGATCCATTTGGCCTATATTTATTGGAAGAAGGCAAGAATCAGATATTATTCTTCCCCTCGCTTACCGTGGCGGCGGCGACGCTGGTCATGTTGGCATTTTTGGATGAGGACCGCCTGTCGCTTGACCATAAACGCGCCAAATAATCCTCTAATCATCTTAAAAATTAACGCTTAAATCGGCCAAGTCATTGTTAATTTTGAATCTATATTAAATTATGTTATCATCCTTTTTGGGAAGGAACAGGATAATTTCCTGTGGGCGCATCCGACATTTTTTGTAAGGAGGCAAAATTGAAAAAAGATGGTGATAAAATAGAGGTTGATGAGGAAGAAGCCAGTGGCGGGGTAAAGGAACATGGCGTTCGCTATGTACTTGCCATATCCTTGGTTCTTGTCGTGATTGTCCTGTCGCTAAGCTGGATTATTCCGGCATTGATGAAACCCACCGGTACGGGATAGGTGTTTTTATTGGGTCATAATAGGTCAATAAAAAAGGCAGGCCATTGGCCCGCCTTTTTCTGTCCTTAAACTTTCTTACCTTTTGGTAAATTGGTGCGACCCAAAGTTTAATTAAAATTTCAATGGCCCATGTTCAATATGGGGCAATACATGGCGTGAGAATAAATCACATTCTGCGGCATGGGGATATCCGGACAAAATAAACGCCTCAATCCCTGCATCCTGATATGCTTTTAATTTTTTCAGAACCTGATCAGGATCGCCGACAATTGCGGCGCCGCAGCCCGAACGTGCACGGCCAATACCCGTCCATAAATTATCCTCTACAAAGCCATCGCCGCCCGCTGCACCGCGAAGCTCCGCCTGACGCTGCACCCCGTAATTTTTGGCATCCAGCGATTTATTGCGAATGGCATCGCCGGTTTCACTATCCAATTTTGACAATAAACGATCGGCATAGGCACGCGCCTCTTCCTCCGTTTCGCGTACAATCACATGGGCACGATAGCCAAATTTCATGGTGCGGCCATATTTTGCGGCCCGCGCCGTAATATCAGCAATATTTTCCTTCACCTTATCCATGGTGTCGGGCCACATTAAATATACATCACATGCCTCTGCGGCTGCTTCGCGCGCTTCATGGCTTAATCCACCAAAATATAGCGGCGGGCATTTGCCCGAACGGGTCGCGATACGCGGCGGTTCAACCTCCAATTGATAAAATTCACCCTGATGGTTTAAATATTCACCCGCCAACATGGTTTTAAGGATTTTCATCACCTCCACCGTGCGGGCATAGCGCGGGGCGCTATCCATATTTTCACCAGGCATGGGCGATGAAATAATATTCACGTTCAAACGGCCCGATGTGCCGTCGCTATTTGCACCCAAAATTTGGTCCAATGTGGCAATACGGCGGGCCAATTGTGGTGGCCAATCTTCGCCAATACGTACCGCCCAAAGCAGTTTTAAACGTTCCAAAAATGGCGCAATGGCCGCCGCAAATATGGTGGTATCAATGCCCAATTGATAACCAGAGGGCAGCAATATATTGTCATATCCGCCCTTTTCCGCTGTCATCACAATATTACGGCAATGTTCCCAGCTGGATTGCAGGGCCGGATCAACCTGTCCCAAAAATTCATAATCATCGTCGCATAGCGCCGAAAACCAGCTTATCTCGCATTGTTTTTTCACATTCTCACTCATGGTAAAGCAACTCCTCTAGCAGCGACCAGCACATCATACCAATCATTCCGCGTCCATTTTACATTCAAACTTTCCATCGCCTCGGCAATGCGTTCCACCCGCTGTGACCCGATAATCGGGATGATGCGTGCAGGATGCGCCATAATCCAGCTATATGCCGCCGATGTGCGCGACACGCCCTGTTCATTTGCAACCCTGTCCAATACAGCAACCACCGCTTTTTCACGGTCATTTTGCGGATCGGCAATCCGCCCGCCGCCAAGGGGCGACCATGCCATTATTTTCATGCCCAATCGCATTGCCTGATCCAATTCGCCATTTTCGGCAATATCAATGCGAAGGGGTGAAAATTCGGGCTGGGTTGTTGCAATGGGAATGGTCAGAAAATGGTTTAACGCCTCTATCTGCGCCTGTGTCATGTTCGACACGCCCAAATTCAAAAATTTGCCTGCCTTATGCGCATTTTCCAATGTGCGCGCCAATTCCTGTGGATGGGTTAAAATATCTGGACGGTGGATTTGCCATAAATCCATTTGCTCCACACCCATGCGGGTTAAGGATGCGTCCATCGCCTTTGCCAGATAATCTGCGCTGCTGTCATATGGGATGGGCGGCATAATCCCGCCCTTGCTGGCCAAGAACATCCGGTCCCGTAATGATGCATCACGGGCAAAAACCTTGCCCAATAATGTTTCAGAATCGCCAAAACCATCATTGCCGTTAAACCCGTAAATATCGGCTGTATCGAACAGGGTGATGCCTGCTTCCAATGCACCATTTACCAATTTTTCCGCCGCATCGACATCATCGCCAACAAAACGCCACATGCCCCATGCTATGGGGGATAAGGCGATTTTACTATCGCCCAAATGATGCGGGGCCGGGGAGGGTAGATATTGGTTCATATATTTTCCTGACTATTGATATTTTTATTTGTTAGATTTTCATTTTATATTATTTTTTATGACAGATTTTCGTTGCACCAATTGATGCACCAAACGTTGATGGCTTATCTCATCCCCCTTTAACAACAGGTCCGCCGCACGAAAGCCAAGGTCAAACATTGGTTGGTGAATGGTGGTCAATGGCGGCCAAACGGTCCGCGCCATGGTGGTATCGTCAAATCCCGCAACCGATAATTTTTGCGGCAAAGAAATGCCTCTATCATGTGCCTCTGCCAAAACGCCTGCGGCCATGTCATCATTACTGGCAAAAATGGCCGTTGGTGGATGCTTCATATCCAAAAAATATTTGCCCGCACGAACGCCGCTATCAAAATCAAATTGCCCCTCGGCCACCAATTGCGGTTCAAATGCAATGCCCGCACGGTCCAGCGCACGGCGATACCCAAATTGCCGATCATTGGATGCCATATGATTTTGATGGCCGGTGATAAACCCAATTCGGCGATGACCAAAATTGATCAAATGGCTGGTCATATCGTCGGCGGCCTGTGCATCATCCATAAATACCGATGATGTCATGGCATGATTTGTGCCGGGGGAAATACGCACAAATGGTGTGCCCATCCCCTCCAACACGCGCAAGACAGCATCGCAATCGGTCACGGGGGAAGATAAAATTACGCCGTCCATATGCGCCTCTTTCACCAATGCGGCAACCTGTGCGCCAACATCTGGATCATCAACATTGACCGGCTGTGCCAATAAACGCACCTTGCCCTCATGGCATCTTTCCCAACATCCCGATTGAATTTGATGCATATAATAGGGGCTGTGATTATCATATATTAACGCAATTTGACCCGATTTTGTTCCGGCCAGCACACGTGCGGCCATATTGGGCCGAAAATCAAGCTGCGCCATTGCATCCTCAACCTTTTTACGGGTCGCGTCGCTGACATATTGATGATCGTTCAACACGCGGCTGACTGTTTTTACAGACACCCCCGCCAATGCAGAAACATCGCGGATATTTGACCGTTCAGCCATATTTCTCCCCTTGATTTTCACTGTTCCGTGCAGAGCATAGTCCAGCAAAGAGTTGAGAAAAAGTGCTATTTTCTTTATAAAATACGGGCGGTTCACCATAGGGAGAGGCAACATCATGCCAACCAGAAGTAAATTTTTTACCCGACCATAAATGCACCCAATTTTCACCAGCGGGCAGATATAATTTTCGGCTAAATTGATCCGCCTCTATTATGGGGGCGACCAGCATATCTGTGCCATATAAATATTGATCCTGCATGTCGCCTACTTCACTATCATCTGGATAATGTAGGAAAAGCGGGCGTTGCAGGGGAAGGCCATCTTTAACAGCCTGATCGCTCATAAATCGAACATAGGGGGCAAGCGCCAAATGCACCCGCGACATGGCGGCGAAATGCGACAATAAGTCATCATTGCTATCATATTGCAGATTATCATCGGGCCGATTGCCCTCATGCGAACGCATTACCGGTGTAAATGCGCCAAGTTCGGCCCAGCGTTTCATTAAATCGGCCGTGCGAATATTACCGTGCAGCGAAGTATAGCCGCCCACATCATGATGGCTATATGCATTGCCGACAAGCCCCGCAGAAAGCGCCGCAGTGATTACCGTGCCAATGCCGTCATGGCGGGAAAAATCAACACATTGGTCGCCCGCCCATAAAAGCGGGCAATGCGCCTGAACCCCGCTTGCCCCCGCGCGCATAAAAAAGACAATATCATCGCGGCCGCGCGATTTTACTGCCATATCATTTACTTTGGCCCATAATAATGGCCATAAATTATGCGCCTCCATCGGGTCGCTGCCATCATGAAGGCGCAAATCAATGGGCAGATATTCACCAAAATCGGCCATCCATCCCGACAGGCCAAAATCAATCATTTGCTTCGCGATAATTTCCTCGGCAAACCATTTTTGGGTTTCAGGACGCGTAAAATCCACCACGCCGCAATCAAATTGCCCAAAATCCACCAAATATGGCTCATCATCATGCAGGTTTAACGCCAAATGACCGCCCGACTTCGCCTCAGCAAATTGTGCGGCATCCACCGCAATATAGGGGTTAACATATCCCAAGAAACGGATATTTTTTTCGGCCAATTCCTTTATCCGATTAGGCAAATCGGGATATCTTGCCTCATTCCACGACCAATTCCAAAATAATCGGCGACCAAAATCGGTTTGCCTTATCCCGACCCAATCTTCACACCATAAACCCGAAATGGCGGTGCCAGCATCGGCAAATTTTTCCAAACGGGCAAAGCTATTATCGCCATCTTTCAATCCAATTATCGCGCCGCCAATTGCCCAATTGGGCAATGCAGGTTGCCGGCCAAAATATTGCGCCAATTGTCCAACGATAGACAATTGATTTTCGCCCATGAATAATTTGATATTTAACTCATTATTCCAATATGTTATTTTATGACTATCGCGCGATGTAAAATCCATCTCTGCATAGGCCGTGCCATCAATATGACAGGCATAATGACGATCGGAAATAAATGTCGGCTGCGGATAATTGCTGGTCCAATAATCACCACCCGCCATGCCGTCGGCGTCCATAATTTTTGTTAATTCGGTCGATTTGTCACGGCCAACCCCCGGCTCGCTGGTCCAAATGGGAAAATTGCGCCCGCGCAGATTTAAATAGCTCATCTGCTCCCCACCACCATATATATGCTCATTTTCCAGAGCATTAAGTGACATGACGATTCGGTTTATTTCTGGGTTGCTCGCCTTTATATTGAGTGTAAAATAGCCATCCTGCTGCTCTAATTGTAAAATAATGGACTGGCCGTCATCTTCGCCCGATCCAGCCTTATTTAAAAGGGTGACGCGCTGCGCCTCGCAATTTTGGACGATATAGGGCGAATATACCGATTTTAATGTATCGGCGATTTTGAAATTCCCGCGCACCATTTCAACATCTTCATCACCAATGGCAATGGTGAATGCAGGCGATTTTTCACGATGCGACAAAAGGCACAACTGCCCCAACATCAAATCGAAACCATTGTCTAATGCCCTAAATTCTGCCATTTTTAATGTTGAAGACACGCTATTTTATTCCCCATTTCCCCGATTATTATGTTGCCATAGTGCAACAGTAATTGCGTATGACACCGCTTGACATAACAATCTATACCGCTCTATGCAAGTATCGAGAAATGAATAAGCGAAAAAAAGTTTATCCATCTCGATTAAGATAGAAACGGAAAAACCGTATAACATTTTTTTAGGAGGAACGAATGAGCAATCGCCAAAATGGCCTTAGCAAATTGACCAAGAGCCTTGCATATTGCGGCTCTGTATCATTATTCGCACTTGCAATGGCGGCTCCCGCCCATGCACAGGTCGAAGAAATCGTTGTGACCGCACAAAAGGTTGAACAAAATGTTCAAGATGTGCCAATTTCCATCACCGCCATTTCGGGCGATCGTTTGACCGAAACAGGCACAAACAGCCTTGAAAATATTGGCGATCTTGTTCCTTCGGTTACTTTCCGCAAAGGCACAACCAATGCGAACAGCGCGATTGTGATGCGCGGCGTTGGCACGATTACCTTTTCTGTTGCCGCAGAGCCAAGTGTTTCAACCGTTGTTGACGGTGTTGTTTTGAGCCGTTCTGGCCAATCCTTCATCGATTTATTGGATTTGGAGCGCATTGAAATTTTGCGCGGACCACAGGGCACATTATTTGGTAAAAACGCCTCTGCTGGTTTGGTCAATATCGTATCAAAAGGCGGCACTGACAGTTTTGAAGCATCAGCAAATGCCGAATATTTTGAAGGCGACGAATATCGTTTCCGTGGTTCGGTTTCCGGCCCAATTGCCAAAGATCTTTCCGCACGTGTAACCGGTTTTTACGGCAGCTATGATGGTAATATTACCAACATCAACACCGCTGCAACAACCGCGGCAGACAGCGGCAAAAAAGTCAATGGCTATGAACATTATGGCGCGCGCGGCATTTTGGATTATAATGGTCCATCGGCTAAAATTCGCTTGATTGCCGATTATTTCAAGGCAAATGACGATTGCTGTGCAGAGGTTACCGGTGTTTCACGCGGCGCAACTTTGGATGCTGAACTTGGCCTTCCCGGCGGCGTTGCACTTGGCGAAGATCAACGTTATGTCAATCATAATCTTGTCACACAAAGCCTTGATACACAATGGAGCTTAACCGGTTCAGCCGATATTGATGTTCCTGGCGATCATGTGCTTAGCGTGATTTTAGGCTATCGCAATTGGCAAAATACCGAATTGCGCGAAGGTGATTTCTTGCCCCGCGCTGTTGTCGGCACCGCCCAATTGCATGACGAAGGTTTTGTTGAAACTGATCAAATGTCGGCGGAAGTCCGTCTTGCATCTGATCAATCAAAGCCTTTCTCTTATCAAGTTGGCACATTTATTTGGCACAGCAATAATAAACAAGATTTCACACGCCGTGATATTGTTTGTTCTGCATCCACCTTGCCCGTTGCGACAAGTGGCGCCACACCTTGTGATGTTAACAACACCACATTGACCACTTTCCCAACCGCCACATCGGCAAGTGACGTGAACAGCACCAACTTTGCCATTTTTGGACAAGGTACATATCGTTTCACTGATATGCTAAGCCTAACCGCTGGCCTGCGTTGGACAAGAGACGAATTGTCGTTCAATCACTTCCGTGCACCTGGCGTTAATGCGACCACTGGTCTGCCTTTGACGGGTCCTGGCGTTTCCGGCAACCCGGCGGGCGGCACAGTTGCAAGCGGCGGTAACGGCACCAATGTATCCGTTGGCGAAAGCGCGAACAGCAATTTCTCTGGCAAGGCATCATTGCAATTTGAACCAAGTGATGACTTGCTATTTTATGCAAGCTATACACGCGGTTATAAAGGCCCTGCGTTTAACGTCTTCTTCAACCATACAGCACCAACCAATGCCGTGCCAATAGATGAAGAATTGTCAGACAGCTATGAAATTGGCATGAAGTCACAATTTTTGAACGATATGGTTCAATTTAACACATCATTATTCCATGTGACCTATGATGGGTTCCAAGCGAACAACTTTATCGTTCTAAACGGTGCAACTGTAACCAACCTGACCAATGCAGGCACAGTGCGCAGCAAAGGTTTTGAAGCCGATGCGATTATCAGCCCAGTCCAAGGTCTGAATTTCCGTGGTAGCGTGGCCTATGCCGATGCAAAGGTTAAGAAGTTTAATCCCAACCCAATCACCAACGCACCAGATGCGCGTAATGGCACCCGCTTGCCATTGGCACCAAAATGGTCATGGAATGTTGGCGCGGATTATGAAACCGAGCTTGGCGCTTCGATGAAGCTATATGCCAGCACAATTTATAGCTATACTGGCGATCAATTCTCCGACCTTGGTGAGGGCGGCCCGATTGACAGCTATGGTATTTGGAATGCCAGCCTTGGCTTTGGCGATGCGGACGATAAATATCGTCTGACATTCCATGCGCGCAATATTGGCGATACCAGCTATATTTTGCTGAACACAAGTGCAGGACAACGTTTGCACATTCCGCGTGATGCAGACCGTTATTTCGGTGCGACATTAAGCGCGAAATTTAAATAAGTTCCCACCCCCGTAGCGGCCAGAAGCGTTTTTTCTGGCCGCTATTTTTTTGCCTAAAATTGGCCATAGCCATATGCCTTAAATTACCGATAATGTTCTAAATCTACCCAGCGACCGTGGCCTAGATAGCCCTGTCCTAAAAAATCTTCATGATTGTCTTTAATATGTTTAATCAAGCTGCAAAGTTTAGATGAATTTAGGCAAAATCATTAAATCATAGAATCAAAATATTGATGGCCGGTGTGTTTGCGTCGGCTTTTTTTGCATGATTAAGTTAGCGCAGCTATCTTATAGCTAAGAGCAAATAGTTGCTTCCTTACCGACCATTACATCCACCTAAGCGCTGCCCCCCGATTAAATGAGATAAAAGATTATATCAGACAAAAAAAGGGACGGAAAAACCGCCCCTTTAATTTTACAATATAAAATCTTTTTATTGATCATTCACAATTTTCAATTCCGGTTGAACGAAATGAATCCACGCCAACGCCAATAGATAAGCCATTGCCGACATGATGAACATAGGCGTATAGCCCAGCCCTGTATCAAGTGCCCATCCTGTAAATTCCAGCATCAATGCGCCGCTTAAATTCCCCGCAAGAGCGCCCATGGCAATTACGCTGCCCACACGGCTTGCAGGAATAATATCTGCGGTCATGCCAAAAATATTGGTGGAAAAGCCCTGATGCGCAAATAGACCAAGGCCGATAATCAATGCAGCAACCCATTCGTTTGGCGCATATAGGGCCAATGGCAATGGCAAAATCAACAATGCATAACAAAACATGGATAATTTACGTGCCGCATTGGGGCTTTTCCCCTTGGCCAATAATAGGGGGAAAATAAAACCGCTGGTCAACGCACCTAAAGCCGCCAAAACAAACACCACCGCTGTGGGATAACCAATATCCGATTGTCCCAAATTAAATTGTCTTGCAAAAAAATCTGGCGACCAAAATAAAACGAACCACCATACCGCATCAGTAAGAATTTTTGCACCAACAACCGCCTGTGTGCGTTTTTCCTTTATTAACTTTGCCCATGAAATGGATTGGTTTTTGCCCGCTCCATCCTTTTTCTGCGCTTCGCCATCCAATTCATCTGCACCATAAATGGTCAAATTGCGCGTGCCAAAATACCATAGGATAAGCCAAACAAAACCCAAGGCACCCGTGGCGACAAAGGCAAATTTCCATCCATAAGCTACGGCAATAATCGGCACCAAAAGTGGGGCCAAAATTGCGCCAATATTGGACGCGCTATTTATCACCCCAATACCGATTGAACGTTCTTGCACCGGCAGATATGTCGCCGCCGCCTTAATGGCCGCAGGTGTGTTCACCGACTCTGCCACGGCAAGGCTAATCCGTGCCATCACAAATTGTTGCACCGAAGTGGCTGCCGCATGGGCCATGCCTGCCAAACTCCACACCGCAACGGCAAGGCCATAACCCCAACGAACACCAACCTTATCAATAAACCAACCAACCCCCAAAAGGGCAACAGCAGCGGCAATTTGGAAGGAGGAACCAAATCGGGCAAATTCACCATCAGTCCATGAAAATTCGGCCTGAAGCATTGGTTTTAACAATGACAAAACCTGGCGATCCAAATAATTTAACGCAGTGCCAAAGAAAATAAGAGCGATAAGGCCTATCCTGATCCATTTTCCTTTATCATGCCCTCCTTTTCCCTTTCCATCCATAAATTGCTCAATTTGTTCCATCCCTAAATCCTCCTTAATTATCTCTATTTTCTGAACAGTTATTTCTTATCTTAAATATATGCTTGCTCCCCATAGGGAAAATGATTTAAGAGAGGATATGACACCGCAGGACATACTTCAAACAAAATATGCATTGTGGTAATTTTTTTGAAAATAGTTAAGCTTAATCTATGATAGATAAATGGAAAAAAAGTCGCAAGCTGGCAGAGCAAAGTCAATTTGCTGGCGATTTATATGGGGAAGTATATCTTTCTAGTGAAGAACAGGCTGTAAAGCCAGAGCGTAAGCCATTATTTCACGGCCTTTCAATTGTCGTCATGGCCAGTTTGGCGGCGGCATGGCTGTCTGAACATTATGGCATGCCCATTATTTTATTGGGCCTGTTAATTGGCTTGGCGTTAAACTTTCTTTCAACGGACGAAAGAACCCATGCGGGCCTTGATTACGCATCGCGAAATTTCCTGCGCTTTGGCATTGTTTTATTGGGATTGCAGGTAACATTCCTGAAAATTGGGTCGTTGGGCGGTTTAACCTTTATTGCGCTTATCATTGTCATGTCGGCGGCCATTGCAGGATCATTTTTGGCCGCGCGTTTTTCCGCCCAATCAAATGCCGCTGCCATATTGGCAGGCGGCGCAACCGCCATTTGCGGGGCATCCGCAGCACTTGCCATTTATTCGGTTGTGGGCAAGGAACGCGTGTCACAGGCGCAATTTGCGCTTATCCTCGTCGGTATTTCTTTGTTCAGTGCATTGGCGATGACATTATACCCAATGGCGGCGGATTTATTGCATTTAACAGACAGGCAGGCAGGATTTTTAACCGGCGCGGCCATTCATGATGTGGCTCAATCGCTGGGCGCGGGTTTTGCCGTATCGGATGCGGCGGGCGGCTATGCCACCATTGTTAAATTGGCGCGGGTCGCCATGCTGGCCCCGATTGTGGCGATTATTTCCATGTTTATCAGCTCTAATGATGAGAATGAGCAATCAAAACCCATTTGGAAAAAATTGGCTTTGCCATGGTTCATCACGGCATTTTTGGGTGTGCTGACATTAAATTCTCTGGTCGAAATGCCCGTTTATGTGGGTGAATATGGGCTTAGCATTTCAAAGGCATTATTATTATTGGCGGTCACGGCCACAGCCATGCGTTCGCGCATGGATTTGGTCCTGCAAATGGGATGGCGCAGTTTAATGCCGGTAATGGCGGCAACCATCGCATCTTTTGTCGCCGCCATTATTTTCACCCTGACAATATTATAATGGGCGCGATTATGAACGAAAAAATATATGATATTGCCATTATTGGCGGCGGTATAAACGGCACAGGAATTGCCCGCGATGCGGCAGGACGCGGGGCAAATATATTGTTGCTGGAAAAAGGCGATTTGGCCAGCGGCACATCATCGGCATCGACCAAATTAATTCATGGCGGGCTGCGTTATTTGGAACATTATGAATTTGCATTGGTGCGTGAGGCATTGAGCGAGCGGGAGAGATTATGGGCCATTGCCCCGCATATCATCCACCCCATGCGTTTCATCCTGCCCTATCGAAAGGGACTGCGCCCTGCATGGTTATTGCGATTGGGTTTATTCATTTATGACCATTTGGGGGGGCGAAAAAAACTGCCCGCCACACAAAGCGTCAATTTACATAAACATCCCGCCGGACAGGCAATTGACGATATGTTTGTTAAGGGTTTTGAATATAGCGATTGCTGGGTCGATGATGCGCGTTTGGTGGTGTTAAATGCGCGTGATGCGGCCAATAATGGCGCCGATATCATGCCCCATCACAATGTCGCCAAATTGGAACGGGATGGCAAATTTTGGCGAATTACCGCGAATGAAAATGGCAAGGAACATATTTTTTGCGCCAAAAGCATCATTAACGCCGCCGGTCCTTCGGTAGCAAATTTGCATAAATTATCCGGCGAGCATAGCAATTTGGGGATAAGGCTGGTTCGCGGGTCGCACATCATTGTTCCAAAAATATTTGACCATGATTATGCCTATTTCTTTCAAAATCCCGATGGCCGAATATTTTTCGCCATCCCATATGAAGATGATTTCACCTTAATCGGCACAACTGATCAGGATCATGAAGGCACATTGGATGAGATAAAAGCAAGCGATGAAGAAATCGCCTATATGTGCACATCGGCCAGCGATTATTTCAAAATACCAGTGCGCCAAGAAGATGTGATATGGACATATAGCGGGGTTCGCCCATTAATAGACGATGGTTCAGGACGGCCCGAATCCGCGACAAGAGGATATAGTTTTGAATGTGATGGCGGGGGTGACAACGCGCCGATTTTATCCATATTTGGCGGAAAAATAACCAGCTATCGCCATTTGGCAGAAGAAGCATTGGACCGAATGGCGGCGCATTTACCGCGCATGAAAACCGGCAAATGGACATCAACAAAGCCGCTTCCAGGTGGCAATTTCCCAACCGATGGCCGCGCGGCATTGGTGCAAAATTGGGCGGCGGCGCATCCATGGGCACAGCAAAGCTGGTTGAAAAGATGGGCACGCAGCTATGGCACATTGGCCGAAAATTGGTTGTCAAATGCCGTATCCCAATCCGATTTGGGGCAAGATTTCGGCCATGGGCTATATGCCGCAGAGGTGGATTATTTAATTGACCAAGAATGGGCAAGACACAGCGATGATATTTTATGGCGGCGGACCAAATTGGGCCTGCGTTTAACGCCGGAGCAAGTTAAAAATTTACAAAATTATGTTGAAAAAAGGATCATGACATGACCATTAAAATCGTTGCCATTGGCGGCACAGTAAACCCCAATTCCTCCACCGAACAAGCATTGGTTTTTACCGCAAATGTCGCCCGCGACATGGGGTGTGAAATTTCCGTCTTTGGCGGTGAATATTTAATGGCATTGCCCCATTATGGCGGTCCGGACAGCGATTTGGATCGCGGCAAAGAAATGGCAGAGGCGGTTCGCGCCGCCCATGGTGTTATTTTGGCATCGCCGGGCTATCATGGCTCTATTTCTGGACTTGTCAAAAATGGTTTGGATTATTTAGAATTATTGTCAAAGGATGATCGGGTTTATCTTGACGGACGCGCCGTGGGCATGATTGCCACCGCATTTGGGCATCAGGCCGCGATGAGCAGCCTGCAAAGCCTGCGTACCATCACCCATGCGCTTCGTGGTTGGCCCACCCCCATGGGCGCGGCGATAAAAACATCACATGGTTTATTCACCCCCGATGGCGGTTGCAGCGACGAAATTATCGCGGCACAATTAACATTGGTTGGTCAACAAGTGGCCGAAGGCGCAAGAAAGCTGTCAAAATTATGAGCGATATTATCTCACAAGCAATTGCACAGTTGAAAAATGGCGGCATTGTCATTTTAACGGGCGATAATTTTCGCCATGGCGATATTGATTTTATCGCGCCGGCCAAAAATATCACCGCCGACAGCATCAATTTTATGGCAAAGCATGGGCGCGGACTTATTTGTTTGGGCATGACACCCAGCCGCGCCGGTTTTTTGAATATTGGCCATATAAATGACGGTGATGAGCGATATTCGGGCCGCCCACATGGCCGTTCGATTGAGGCGAAAGAGGGCGTTGAAACCGGCATTTCGGCCGCCGATCGCGCGCAAACCATTTTGGTGGCCGCAAATGAAAATAGCAGCGCCGACGATCTGGTTTCGCCAGGCCATGTTTTCCCCTTAATCGCGCATGCACAGGGATTATCGGCGCGAAATGGCGCGTTGGAAGCTGCCATTGCGCTATGTCAAAAGGCCGAAATGGGCGATATGGCAGTGCTTTGTTCGATTATGCGCGATGATGGCAGCATGGCCAGAGCAACCGATATGGCTGAATTTGCCGCCGAACATGGCCTACCCATTATCGATATTTCCCAATTAAAAGGTTAAATAAGTAACCAGCCGCTTGTCCATCAAGACATTTGCGAATATGGCGTTAATCATAGTTTAGTAGATTTCGTTCACAGATTGCCTGAAAAGAGCGAAAAGCAAGGAAATATTATGAGTAAGCCAGCCGAAATGGCAGATGTTGCGATAATTGGTGCAGGGCCGGCGGGCCTGACTGCGGGATATTTATTGTCCAAAAAAGGATATAAAGTCACCATTATTGAAAAAGATCCCGAATATGTTGGCGGGATAAGCCGCACGGTAAAATATGAAGGTTTTCGTTTTGATATTGGCGGGCATCGTTTTTTTTCAAAATCAAAAGAAGTGGTCGATTTATGGAATGAAATTTTGCCCGATGATTTTATTCAGCGCCCAAGGATGAGCCGCATTTATTATGAAGGCAAATTTTACAGCTATCCCTTGCGTGCGTTTGAGGCTTTATTTAACCTTGGCATATGGCGTTCAAGCCTATGTATGTTAAGTTATTTGCGGTGGAAACTATTTCCCAATAAAAATATCCGCAGTTTCGAAGATTGGACCGTCAATCAATTTGGATATAAGCTTTATTCCATATTTTTCAAAACCTATACCGAAAAAGTATGGGGCATGCCATGCGATGAAATGTCCGCCGATTGGGCCGCGCAGCGGATTAAGGGCCTGTCGCTATGGAGCGCGGTGGTCGATGGATTAAAACGATCAATGGGGCTGAATAAAAAACCCAATGACGGCATGGAAACCAAGACATTATTGGAAACATTTCGTTATCCGCGCCTTGGTCCTGGTATGATGTGGGATGCCGCGCGTGATAAAATTGTCGCCGCTGGAAACCATGTTATTATGGGTCATGCCATGGATAAATTGGCCAAAGATGGCGATGGTAATTGGCAATTAAGCACAACAAAGGCCGATGGCAGTGCAGGCATTACCATATCGGCGAAACATGTGATTAGCAGCGCCCCAATGCGCGAATTATCGGCGCGCATTACACCTTTGCCCAAAACAGATATTAACGCAAAAAAACTACGCTATCGTGATTTCTTAACCGTGGCATTGATGATTAAATCCGAAGATTTATTCCCCGATAATTGGATTTATATCCATGACAGCAAGGTGCAGGTAGGGCGCGTGCAAAATTTCCGCAGCTGGTCTCCTGAAATGGTGCCGGATCAAAGCATTGCCTGTGTCGGCCTTGAATATTTTTGTTTTGAAGGCGATGGGCTTTGGTCATCCAGCGATGCCGATTTGATCGAATTGGCCAAGAAAGAAATGGCGATTTTGGGGCTTTGCAACCCGCAAGATGTGGTCGGCGGCGCAGTGGTGCGTCAGGAAAAAGCATATCCCGTCTATGATGATGAATATGCCCAAAATGTGGAAAATATGCGCGCCGAATTAGAAAACACCTATCCCACTTTGCACATGATTGGCCGTAACGGGATGCACCGTTATAATAACCAAGATCATGCCATGATGACTGCCATGTTGACGGTGGAAAATATTGATGCGGGCAAAAGAGTGTTTAATATTTGGAATGTCAATGAAGATGCCGAATATCATGAATCGGGTGATGAGGGCGAACAAGAGGCATTGAAAAAAATGACCGATGGTCAAAAGGCCGCCCTGCAGTCCGAACGTGAAGTGCCCCGCGCCATCAACAAGGATTTGGACGTAAAAGGACAAATGGACAAAGCGTCTTAATATTATGAATTTTATTAAGGCTCTTTGGTCACGATTTACCTTTACCCGTTATTTGGCCGCCAGTGTCATTGCCCTTGCCTTTGACACGGCGGTTTATTCATCCTTGTTAATGGTGGCGGACGATCCCTTAATATTATCTATTTTGGGCATAATCACGCCCTCTCTTGCCTCTGCAATTGGGTATATTGTCGGCATTATTGTCCATTGGATTATCAGCACAAATATTGTCTTTGTGGGTAAAGTGGCAGAGGGCAGCAAAATGGCCGTTCAGGGCACATTATTTTTGGCCACGGCGTTAATGGGCCTTGCCATAACCGTTGGCATTGTTTCATTATTTCATGGATTTGGTGCAAATCCCCTATTGGCAAAGGCTGTTGCTGTTATTGCCAGTTTCATTGCCGTATATTATAGCCGCAAATTAGGGGTATTTAAATGACGGGCAAGGCGATGGGCTCTAAATTATTTTCAATAGATAGGGCAGATTTTGGCCGCTTTGCCAATTGGTGCCTAATCTGGCTTTTCATGGCCAATATTGGTTTTATGGCATTATGGTTTGTGGGTGCGCCGCTGCGTCCATGGGAAATTTTATATGGCGGTTTGGCAGGTTTAATCGCCAAATATTTGCCGCGCATTTTGCGTTATATAATTTTTATTGGCGTGGTAACATGGTCTTGCCTGAAATTTATTGGCGGTTTGTTCAACCTGACCATTGAATCATTATTATATTCGGTGCAATTTTTTGCCGAAATTGACCCATCAGATTCCATCGAATATATTTTAGCGGGCTTTTTTACGTTTATCATCTTAATTTTTGTATGGAAATTGATGAAACGCGATACAAATTTCAAGAACCCGCTTTTAATCATTGCGGCGGCGGGATTAACATTCGCCCTTTCCCAATTTGATATTTATATGGGCAAGGATATGCGCGGCCATTATTTCCGCAGTCCCGATGCAGGGGCCGAATTTGCCTCCGCCCGTATGAATAGCGGATTTGCAAATGCCCCCGATGGCAAACGACATTTATTGCTGATTGTCGTGGAATCATTGGGTCAACCGGCCGATAATGATGAAATTAAACGTAAATTATTTGGGCAGTTAAAAAACAACCCCGCCATTGCCGCGCGTTTTGAATTAAAACAAGGCATCGCTCCTTATTATAACAGTACCACGTCGGGCGAAATAAGGGAGCTTTGCGGCCGTTGGGGCGATTATTATTCATTGCTCAATAATAAAATCACCCTAGATAAAAATTGCCTGCCCTATCAATTGACGCAAAAGGGGTATCAAACCCACGCCCTGCATAGTTTCAATGGTCGTTTTTTCAAACGCGCCATTTGGTATCCCAAAACTGGTTTCCAACAGGTGGAATTTGGTGATAAATTGATAAAAAGAGGCGCGGAAATGTGCGGCGGTGTTTTCCCCGGTGCATGTGACCGCGATGTGCCGCCCATGATTGGCGATATTTTGCGCAAAGCGGACAAGCCAACATTCCTATATTGGTTGTCGCTCAATACCCATTTGCCCGTGCCCACGGGTAAAAATTTGCGCGTGGAAAATTGTGAAAAAAGCTCCGCCATATTGAAGGAGAAATTCCCCATGATTTGCCGCCAATTTGCGATATTTGATCAAATTGAGGCGGGACTTGTCGCGCAAATCATTGCAAAGGATTTCCCCGCAACCGATATTTTAATTGTCGGCGACCATATGCCGCCATTTTTTGATAAGCATAACCGCACCCAATTTGATCCCGCCCATGTGCCATGGCTTTACCTTCGTTGGAAAAACGGCCAATAATAATTTATGGACAATATGGCGCGCGATAAACAAGGCTGGATCAGGCAATATGGCAGTTATCTGCTCACCTGGCTTATTGGTTGTGCGGTTATCATCTATTTTAAACAGCCTAGTTTAAGCCCGTGGGATAGCTTTGATCCTGATGATCGCCTGCGCCTCGTGCAAATTCGTGATTTTTTGGCGGGTCAAAGCTGGTTCGATAATAGCCAATATCGCATGAACCCGCCCGATGGTGCGCCCATGCATTGGTCGCGCTTAATTGAAATACCCTATTATCTGCTAACCTATATTTTAACCCCTTTATTTGGACAGGTAAAGGCGCTGGCCATTGCCACCATCATCGTGCCGTTAAGCCTTTTGGGGATTATGAGCTGGAATATGGGGCAAATTGTGCGGCAATTGGGTGGGGGTTTATTGGCCCGTCATTTGGCGATGATTATCCCTTTTACCCTGACCGCGATTTTTGAACAATTTTCGCCAATGCGGATTGACCATCATGGTTGGCAAATCATGCTGTCCATTATCGCATTATATCTTTTGATGCGGGAAAAAGAGGGGTTATACGCATTTGGGGCTGGTATATTATTGGCATGTGCCCTGCATATCTCGCTTGAATCGCTGGTCATGTCGGCGGCATTTTTTGGCTGGCTTGGCATCAGATGGATTGCCGGTTTTGCCGATGAACGGCGCATCAAACAATCCATTGCTGGATTGGCGGTGGGTTCGGCCACTTTATACCTTGTCGCGACCAATCCTGCACAATATCTTATTCCCTATTGTGATGCAATTTCGCCGCCATATTTGGCCGCATTGGGCGCGGCGGCGATTATCATGTTGATTGGCACATCGTTAAAGCCTCAAAAATGGTGGGTAAGATTATTTATCGCAGCATTGGCGGGGGGCAGTGCCATTGCCCTTATCTATCTTATCTCTCCCATTTGCACAAAGGGTGCTTTTTCTCAACTTGACCCATTGGTTTACCGATATTGGTATTTGAACATCAATGAAGGGCTGCCGATTTGGAATCAGAAATTTGATGGGGCGGCGCTGCGCATTACCCCGCCATTATTGATGATGATTGCCTTAATCGCGATATTATTGAAACAAAGACAGCATATTTCGCGGCAATATCTGTGCTATGGATATTTTTTGCTCACCTCGCTCTTGCTTGCCTGTTTGGTTTGGCGCGGTGTCGCCTTGGCCAATGCGATTGCAGTGCCGTTCATCGCGCTTACCATCGAAAAATTATTTAATCTTTGGCGGCGCGAAAAATCCATTGCCAAAAGAATGGCCGCCATTGGCGCGATATTGGCCATTTTATTGGCCGGCCCATTACTGGTTGAGATGAAAGACTCTTTCAAGGCTGCACCCAAAATGACCAATGGGCAAATTGCGGCGAATAAAGAAAAAATTGATTTAAAGAAATGCAACTCTCCACGGTCCATCATGACATTGGATATTTTGATTAAAAAACCGTCCCTAATGCTTTCTTCGTTTAATTTGGGACCATCCATATTATTGCAGACCAGGCATAGCGTGTTGGCCAGCAGCCATCACCGCAATGATAAAGCAATGCATGATCAGCTTGAAATATTTCGCCAACCTGCGGCTGTCTCCGCCAAATTTATCAAAAAACATAATATTGATTATATTATAATTTGTAAGGGGGATGGAGAGTTTCGGCTTTACCGTAAAATTGCCCCAAATGGGTTGGGCAATAATTTGGTAAATGGTAAATTACCCCCCTATATTGATAGGGTAGAGGTGAATGAAGATGGCCTGCAAATATTCCATATAAACCGCAAATATTTGTAAGCTGCCGCTTCCATGCTATGCTTGCCTAATATGATAAGATGGAGGGCGGATATATGGCAAAAATAACGGGATTGGGCGGGATTTTTTATGTCGCCAAAAATGTTGAAGAAACCAAAAAATGGTATGCCGATATTTTGGGCATTGGCGGTGATTACGGCCCAATGTTAAAATGGAGCGAAGAAAAGGGCGACCGCCCCTATAGCTTAATTTCATTTTTTGGCGATAATGAATATATCAAACCAGGAAAAAGCGATTTTATGATAAATCTTCGCGTCGATAATCTGGACGAATTTGTCGCCATGTTGGTGGACAAAAAAGTCAAAATTGAGGGCCAGGTCGATGAAGGATATGGTAAATTCGCATGGATATTGGACCCCAATGGAATAAAGATTGAGCTGTGGCAACAGGTTGAGGCAGCCGAATAATCATCATCTGTTGAATAAGTAAAGGGTGATAAAGCCCCTTTACCCCTGTGATTATTCTTTAAGCTGCGATAAATTTCATCGCCGCGCCATTCATGCAATATCTTTTACCCGTGGGCTTTGGTCCATCGTCAAATACATGTCCCAAATGGCCACCGCAACGTGCGCAATGCACCTCTGTTCGGGGCAGGCCAATGCTATAATCGGTTTTTGTCGCCACCTTGCCCGATATGGGCCGGATAAAGCTGGGCCAGCCTGTGCCGCTGTCATATTTATCATTGGAACGGTAAATTTGCTGGCTGCACCCCGCACACACATAGGTCCCTTTGCGTTTTTCATTGTTCAGCGGGCTGGAAAAGGCGCGCTCTGTTTCTTCCTGACGCAGCACATCATATTGCGCGCGGCTTAAATCACGCCGCCATGCCGCGTCGCTTTTTTGATAGGGGAAGGCCGGCTTTGCCGCCGCCTGATTATTCCGAAAAATGCCAAAGCCGAAAAAAGCCCCAGTGGCAAGCAAGATTGATCCTCCTGCGATAATATTTCGGCGGTGTATCTGCATTTCTTGTTCCTTCATGTTCAATAATACGCTTCAACCCCCCATTTGGTTACAAAATAGCTGCGCATTTGTGAACATTTGCTGAAAAGAAAAGCATGGCCTTCCCAATGGCTTAATATGTCGATAATTTGACCATCATTTTACGATATCCATGGACAAAACATGCCGCCACCCGTTCGGGTTCTTCCACCACATTAACCCGCAGGCGCCTTTTGGCCATTTCCTCCAACAATATACGGATTTGCAATTCGGCCAAACGTGCCCCCACGCAGCGATGTATGCCATAGCCAAAGGATAAATGCCGGCGCGCATTTTGCCTATCCACGATTAACTTATCCGCATTTTCAAAAATGCTTTCATCTCGATTGGCGGATAAATACCACATCACCACCTTATCCCCCGCCTTTATCGGCGCGCCGAATAAATTATGATCCTGTAATGCGGTGCGGCGCATATGGGCCAATGGGGTTTGCCAGCGTATAATCTCGCTCACCGCATTGGGGATTAAGTCGGGATTTTGTTCCAACTTCTCCCGTTCATCGGGAAATTGGTGCAGGCCATAAACATATCCCGACATGCTGTTCCTTGTCGTATCATTGCCGCCGACAATTAACAGGATAAGATTGCCCATATATTCCATCTGATCCATATCCTTCATCGAACTGTGGATCATGCGGGAAATTAAATCGGGCGCTTCGCCCTTATGCAATCTTTCATTCCACAGGCGCTGAAAATATGCGCCCATTTCATATATTTTTTCCAATCGCTGCCCGCGCGTCTCCTCATTATGATATAATTCGACATCGCCCGCCCAATCGGACCACTCAGTCAATTTCCGCCTATCCTCCCACGGAAAATCAAAAATTATCGCCAACATCTGCGTGGTTAGCTCAATTGAAACCTTATCCACCCAGTCAAATATTTCATCCATGGGCAGGGCGTCCAAAACCTCGGCCGTTCTTGCACGAATATCGGCGGTCATTCGTTCCATTTCGCCGGGGGTAAAGGCGGGGGCGACCACGCGTCGTTCCTCGGTATGTTTGGGCCGGTCCATCGCAATGAACATCGGCATGACGACCGCCTCCCCATTGGGCAATGTTTCATCATCGCGTGGTAATATGGTGATGCCGCCATGTTCATATGATGATGAATAAATGTCGGGCAATGCCTCCACATGCTGAATCACCTTTAACGTGGTGATGTTCCAATAATCGCCAAATTGGCTGTTGGTGATTTTGTTAATGGGCGCGGTTTCGCGCATTTGCTTAAAAATCGGATGCCATCTATCCTCGGCATAAATTTGGGATAAGGATACATCCCATTTATGTGGGGCATTATTTATTTCAAAGGGCAGCGTTTCAACCGCCCCCTTTTCTTTTGCAGCTGTGGCCATTGTCAATCTCCTCATCTGACAACCTGCCACTACTTACATAAATGTCAATCCCGCCATTTTGCCACAGCTATATTTTGCGGTTAAATGCTTTCATTATCCGATTAAATTTAATTTTTAACGTTGTGGCAACGGGATAAGCCCAAATAATTTGCGGCGTTCATCATCCAATTTTTTGCCGCTGCCCGATTTCATCACATTGCGGCGGAACAAAACCACCCCAATGCGCAACACCAAAATGGCGAACATTGCCTGTCCAAATATCGCCACACCATGGTGCCATAATGTTTCATCCTGTGCCGCGCGGGCCAACATGGCAAAGGGCGAGGTAAAGGGGAAAATTGACGCAAATTGTTCAATCGGTTGGTTGATTTTGGTAACACTATACATCGCCAAAAAGAAAAAGAGGAGCTGCATCATTGTGGCGGGCATGGATAGGGTTTGCACCTCCCGCACGGTGGCGGCCATTGACCCAATTCCCAAAAATAATGACCCCAACATTAAATATGCCATGGCAAAATATATAATGCCCAAAGTGATAAATAAGGGCCAACCCACCGCCGGTGCAGAGAATGCCGGTAAACCATTGCCAAAAATCTCCATTCCTGCAATCGCCACACTAGCCCATACAATTATGCCCAAAGCCGCCATGGCCAACATGGCAAATAATTTGCCCAAAAATACCGAATCTATGGGGATAGATGCTGCCAAAATTTCAATAATTTTGTTCGATTTTTCTTCCACCAAATTGGACAAAACCATGCCGGCCAATAACATGGTCAACATGAATAATAATGTTTGGGCTGCCTGTGCGGTTAACAGGCGCAATTCCTTGGCATCGCCTGCGCTTTGTTGCACCAAATTCATGGAAATTTGCGGGGCGGCCAGTCGCTGGCTGTTCATCGCCTGTGCGGTTATTAAACCCATGCTGCCCTTCCACCGTTCCGCCTGCGCGGTTGTTCCGGTTAAAATGGGGGCATCCAAACTGCCCGATAATATGGCCGACAGGCTGGGCTGTTTATTCGCCAAATAGCTTTTGGGATCTTGTGGATTGCCTTGATTTACGTCCAATATATAAAATTCGGCAAAACGCCCCTCACCCATAATTGCGGTTAATTCGGCGCGGGCATCCTGTAATTTTGCGCTGTCCACATCATCCATCAACACACCAATGACGGGCACGTCGCGTTCCTGTGCAATTTGTTTGCCCAGCCCGCCTGCGGCAAATCCGATAAGCAAGGGGAATAATGGCCCAAGCAGGAAGAAAATAAATGCCTTTGAAAAAATAATCGCGGTAAAATCGCGGCGACCAATCACCCATGCGGCGCGGATAACTTCCTTCATAATTTTGCCCCTGCCGATAATGTTTGTAATTCGGTTTCATCCACCATTTCATCCATTTGCGCGGCTACCGCCTCTCCAGCAATGGCAACAAAGGCATCATGTAATCCCGGCCGTTCGATGGACAGGCTTTTTATGCCTGCCTTTCCCTCCACCAATGCAGTTAATAATGGCTCAACCCCGCTTTCGGGCAGGGTGAAATGCCACCAATGCCCCTCTGGCTCGCAATTTTGGGGCAAGGCACTGCGCCATGGCCCATCCAAATTTGCCGTTTCCAAATGCACCTGCGGGCGCAATCTGTCCCGTGCCTCCTGCACCAATCCGTCAAAGCTAATCTTGCCGCCTGCAATAATGGCGATACGTTCGCATAATCTTTCGGCATGGGCGATGACATGGGTGGAAAAAATAACCGTCACGCCGCGCTCTGCCTGCGCACGGATCATTTTTTCCAACTTTGCCTGATTCAGCGCATCCAATCCAGAAAATGGTTCATCCAAAATAATCAATTCCGGTTCATGAACAATCGTGCCCATTAGCTGCACCGTTTGGGCCATGCCCTTTGACAATTGGCGGATTTGTCGATCGGCGGCATAGCCAAGCCCCGCCTCTTCCAATAATTCGCGCCCCCTTTTGCGGCCTGTGGTCAATGGAAGCCCACGCAAGGCGCCCATAAAGGCGATGGTGTCCACCGCCCGCATGGATTGATAGAGACCACGTTCTTCGGGTAAATATCCCACCCGTGCTGATTGGGTTAATGGCCGCGATGCGCCAAATAATTTACGGCTGCCCTCATCAGGATCAATAATCCCCAATAAAGTGCGCAATAATGTGGTTTTACCCGCGCCATTTGGTCCCAATATGCCAAAAATGCTGCCCTTTGGTACAATTAAGTCAACACCGTCCACCGCACGAAAGCCATCAAATATTTTGACGATGCCTTTTGCCTCTATTGCATTGACCATTGCTAAAAACGCCTCATAGTTTAATCGGTTACTTCTCCTTCTTTATCGGTGAGTGATGAATAATAGCAAGCAAGATATGGTTAACGCAATAAAAGCTGAGGCGCTGCGCCTTGGCTTTGCCGATTGCGCCATATCGCCCGCTACTATTGCCTCGGAACATTATCAGTACCTGCAAACATGGTTAAAGGCGGGGCATCATGGCGATATGACATGGATGGAAGAACGGGCGGAACAACGCGCCGACCCCAAAATTCTATGGCCCGATGCGAAAAGCGTGATAATGTTAAGTTATAGCTATGCCCCGTCATATGACCCCATGCTATTGGCGGAAATGAAGGATAAAGCGCGAATTTCCGTTTATGCACAGGGGCGCGACTATCATGATATTGTCAAAAAATTATTGAAGGCTCTGGCCCGGTGGATGGTTGAAAAATATCCTGATTATCCATTAAAAGTTTTTGTTGATACCGCGCCGGTGATGGAAAAAAGGCTGGCCCATCAAAGCGGGCTTGGCTGGCAAGGCAAACATAGCAATGTGATAAGCCGCAGCCACGGCAATTGGATTTTCCTGGGCGCAATTTACACCGCATTGGACCTGCCCCCCGATAAAGAGGCGCGGGATAATTGCGGGGCGTGCACGGCGTGCCAAACCGCATGTCCCACCAACGCATTTATCGCGCCCTACCGATTGGATGCTGCATCCTGTATCTCTTATCTTACCATTGAAAATAAAGCGCCAATTGCCCGCAAATTTCGCGCCGCCATCGGCAATCATATTTATGGATGCGATGATTGTTTGGCCGCATGTCCATGGAATAAATTTGCCGATAGCGCCCATCGGCAAAAGGCAATGTTACCAAAAATTGAAATGTTTGCGCCCAATATTGCCGATTTATTGCAATTGGACGATGCCGCCTTTCGTGAATTTTTCTCCGGCTCTCCGGTAAAGCGCACGGGACGCGACCGCTTCATCCGCAATGTGTTAATCGCCGCAGGAAATAGCGGCAATGCGCAATATATAGGGCCGATTATCATTTTATTGGATGACCCACATGCCGTGGTTCGCGGCGCGGCCATTTGGGCATTATCCATGTTGGATAAAGACCAATTTCATGCCCAGCGCAGCCTGCGCCTGCCGCAAGAACAGGATGCAAATGTCATTGCCGAATGGAATGAAATTTGCCCCGTTGAAGCCATTATTACTTAAATGACTATCGCGACAATGCATTGACACAGGCGGCCCTATCCACCTCTGCCCCGTCGCGGCGGCGCGCATCAACATGGGTCACAATCTCGCTATTTCCCTTGCCCTCTGGATATAAATAGGCATCCAAAATACATGCCTTGCCCACAAATTGTAATTTGCGGCCATAGGGTTCTTGAACATCAAGCCGCGGCTCACCAAACATACGGACTAGGCTGTTTTTATCCCTACCCAACACCGATTCCAGCCCGCGTTTATCGGTAATCGCCACATCGCCGCCCATTAAAATGGGCGCACGCGCGGCAGCTGGGGCAGTTTTGGGCGCGTTATTCGTGCCGCCACATGCCGATAATGTCATGCCTGCAAGCGACAGAATAAGAATATTTATTTTATGGTGATGATAGCGCATATTTGCCCCCTTCAATATGATGCGCCTAATGACCCGATTGTTGCCGATGAAGCAAGTGGGTTGCCGCCGATATGGCGATAATCGGCGCGAAAAATCCGACAATTGGCACAGCAAGCGCCGCCGTTCCCATAACACCCAACGCCAAACGCTGCATTTTCGGCATGCGCCAGCCCATATCCTTATCATCCAATTGATGACGAAATGCGACCATATCCTCCAAATCACGACCCATTAACAACCCATTGACCAGCAAAAATGCAACCGCTGGGCCAATGGCGGTGAATAATAGCATGATGTAAATGGGTATCATCAACAAATTATATATAATCATCCGCCCCACCGACCGCAGGCCAAGTGATATTCCCGACGCAAATGTCGGCGCGCGCCCCGTCGCTGCACGAATGGGATAATATCGTGCCTCCACCGCATCAATAATATGATCGGCAAACACCCATAAAATAGCCACGGCAATGGCGCGAAATAAAAACCATAAAGATAGGATAAGGGTTAAGGCGGCAATTATCGCCCCAATATTGCTGTCCTCCACCCCATAATATGCCAAGCCCCAATCAATCAACCCGTCCATCGCAAATGCCAATATGGCAAAAATTATCGCGGTTAATAATATAGTGAGATAGAGATATTTACGGATTTTCGCATCGGTAAATGAAACCATGGCAAGGCGGAATGCATGTAACATTTTATTATTTTATACCAGCATGGGATAAGGTCAATCATCATTATGATGCAAATATCTTGCCGCCGCGCGTGCATTACTTTAGTGCAGCGATAATTTTATATTTCAGGAATAATAATCGATGAATAATCAAAGCCCCCGATATGATATTTTGGCCATTGGCAATGCCATTGTTGATGTGATTTCAGAAACCAATGACGAATTTATCGAGCTGGAACAATTGACCAAGGGCGGGATGCAGTTAATCGACGCGCCGCGCGCCAAATCCCTATATGATGCAATGGGACCTGCACGGGAAATTAGCGGCGGCAGCGCGGCCAACACCCTTGCCGGCATGTCAATGCTGGGCCGTCAATGTGCCTTTATTGGTCAAGTGGCGGACGACCAATTGGGGGAGGTTTTCGCACATGATATTCGCGCCACGGGCATTGATTTTGATGTTCCTGCATTGAAAAATAGTGAACCGACCGCACGCTGCCTTATCTTTGTCACGCCCGATGCACAGCGCACCATGAACACATTTTTGGGCGCGTCACAATTTTTACCTGCTTCCTTAATTGATAAGCAGCTTATCCAAAATTCGGCCATTTTATATTTGGAAGGATATTTGTGGGACCCGCAAGAACCCCGCGCTGCCATGCGCGCCGCCATTGAACATGCAAAGGCCGCAGGACGTAAGGTTGCATTCACCCTGTCCGATAATTTTGTTATTGACCGCCACCGCGAAGATTTTTTAACCTTAATCAATGATGGCATGATTGATATTTTATTCGCCAATGAAGGTGAAATAACCTTCCTTAACCAAAATCAAGATTTTGATGCAGCGGTTGCCGCCACCTCAGCAAAGGTGAAAACCACCATTGTGACACGGGGTGAAAAGGGAGCAATTGCCCATCATGATGGCAAATCCTATGCCGTGGCCGCACAGCCCATTGACAAATTGGTCGATACAACGGGCGCTGGTGATTTATTTGCCGCAGGCTTTCTGTCGGCGATGATAGAGGGCCGCGCCATTGACGCATGCCTGACCGCTGGTTCAATATGCGCGGCGGAAATAATCTCTCATTATGGTGCACGGCCAGAGGCAGATATTGCCGCATTGGTAAAGGCGCAATTGGGGTGATATTTTGGGCCAAAATATGAAAATATTATTGGCCTATAATGGCTGTGCGGGCAGTTTTTGTCCAAATTTACTGGCCATGCTGCGCCAAAAATTGGAGCAATCCGGCCATGAAATTTTCACCTGTGATAGCCATGACGGCATATTGTGCGAACAAATGGGCCGGATGGACCATATTTGCATTATTGGCGGCGATGGCACATTGCGCGATGTTGTGGCGCGGCTATCACCCGATGAACATTTGCCAAGTTTCAGTATATTCCCTCTTGGCACGATAAATTTAATTGCGCGGGAGGCGGGGTTTAACCAAAATATTGATGCTTTGGTTAAACGCATCAACGCACATGGACATGATATACATAAATGTAAGAAACATTATGGCTGCACCATGAATGGCGAAAATTTTCTCGCCTGCGCCTCCATTTCCCCGGACAGCTATGCAGTGGCGCAGCTTTCCCCATCATTAAAGCGAAAAATTGGCCGCATGGCATATTGCGCCGCATTTTTACAAAATTTTTGGGTATGGCCGCGCCCCAATTTGTCCATTCTGGCTGACGGTAAACATTTTAAGGGCGAGGCCGCATTTTTGTTAAAAGGCAAATTTTATGCTGGCCCGTGGAATTTATCGCCAAAGGCAAATGTTCAACATGAAAAAATAGAGCTTATCATCCTGCCCACGGCGCGGCGGCGCGATTATTTGCGCCTGATGTTAAGTGCAATGATAAGCCGTAAATTTGTGTCCCCAAAATGGGCGTTTATTTCATGCACAAATATCGCCATTTCGGGTGATAAAGCGGATATTCCGGTGCAGGCAGATGGTGATTTTACCGGCCATCTGCCCATCAACGCACAAATTGATAATAGGCCGATATATTTTATTTAAATGCGTCGCGATATTCCGGCTTTATCATCGCGGCAACATCTGCATCAATATCCATTTTTATTTCATATTGCCCATCACTATATGGTCCGGCGCTATATGGAATGGCGATAATGTTGATACTGTCAAATTTGCCGCCTTGTTTAGATTCAAATATGATAGTTAAATCGGCAAAACTGGGACAGCCAAATCCATTATCATAGCTATCCCTATCCTTTGCATCGACTGTATCGCCATAGGAAATGGCAATTTCGGCCTTTCTGTTGGATAATTTCTTACAATATTTTGAACGTAAAAATGCCATATCATCTTTGAAAAGCGATAAAGGGGACAGGATTTCTTTATCCTTTTTAACATCCCATAATAAGGATGTAGCGCCATACATCCCATGTGCGCCTCCGGTAAAAATAAATACATCTTTACGTATGCTTATCAAATGGTCATTTTTGGCCATTATAAAATATTCAATGTCATTTTGATATCGGACAAAATTTTCCATTCCCAGATCATGAAAGTCTCTTTCGGAATCTCTGGCAAAGCCCTCTAAATCTTTTTTCTTTTCATTTACGATCTGATGAAGCGCGGGATATTCCTCAAATAATAATGGATATATTAGCCTGATTTCATATGTCTTATCCCGAACATGATATAGAAAATTATCCTCATTCGTCTCTGGGTCTTGGGCTTCTGCCTCAATTTCTTGTGCTGCCATATTGGCCAGCTCCGCCTTATTTTGCGCATGGGCATTTATGACTGTTGCGGGCATAAAGATCATTGCTGCGATGATGATAGAGGATAATTTCGCCATATATTTTTACCTTAAACAATAATATCAATAATTTATTTTCATTCGCGCATCAATTTCCACGACGGATTTATCGTCCTTTACCTCAATTATTTTTTCATAAACAATTTGATGGTTGAAAGAGCGATTTTCAGGTCGTGTATGACTAACGGCAACAACATTGCCCCATCCATCAACCGCGGTGCTGTTTCCTGCATTAACCTGCACTTCATATGTGCCTGATGCTTGGGTGGAGCTGATCAGATAATATTTGCCAGGCAACATAGATTCAAAGGAAAACCGGCCATATTCATCGGTTTTGCGTGAAATGGCATATTTCATCATGGCGTCATCAAATGCGGCATGTTTGCGCGGCTTGTTCCTATCAAAACGTGCCATGAAGCCGGGTTTGCGAAATTTCTGGTCCAAATTATACCATTGTTCCAAATATTTGGTCAGCGGATATAAAACAATATTCGTATTGGAAACGGCGGTTACAGGATGTTCTGGGCTGGGCAACACACCCTGTTTGTCCGTGCCATTATAACTTAACCGATGGTATAATGCGCCGCGAATTTCCACATCACCTGCGGCCAATTTATTTTTGGCATCCTGCTCATCAAATGGGATCGTCGGATAGACGTCGATTACAGTGTTGCGAATTTCATCATTTTTTGCCTGTGCATCGGCATTTTTTAATTTGCTGCCCGCATAGGATGGTTGAACCGCCATGGCCCAAAAAACAGTCATGGCAGTGATGATGGCAAAAGATTTTTTCAATGAAGGACTCTCTATTTCACTCTGTTATATATGTTAAATTAGTGGTTTGAAACATAAAGTAAATCTTAAAAAAAACGCGCAACATAGATTATTTGGACCTTATTCTGGGCTGATATAATTTACTCTGGTCAATTCCCAGCATTTGCCAGATTTCGCAAAATTTATAATGCCCGCGCCATGCTTGCCGCTGCTAATCTTTGTTCCCAATGAATCGCCATCATCCGGCCCAACCACGCCATCATATTCAACGCTGGTCCAGCTTACCGCCCAAATGCCATTGCTGCCTTGATCCACATCAAATTCAACAAAAACCGGCTCTTTACCTTCGGAGGAGGGGATTGTATCGGGCAGGCCATCGGCATAATTTATCCGCCCTGCATCGCTCAACACAAAATAATTATCCATCATTGCAATTGGGAAATATTGAAAATCACGGCCAGCAACGACATTGCTGGTCATTTGTGGGTTACCCCTTTGGTCAATTATAATAGATTCAATTTGCACCTGGCGCCCATAGAATCGTTTCTGCTCTTCACCCATGCTGATAAAAGCCGCAAAGAAGTTTTCAAATTCATCGGCTTCACAAATTTGGTTTATCGACAAATCATCCGCACTATATCCCTGTGCAGCGTTGATATTGGCATATGCAGGCACAGCATTTAGCGCCGACATTGATAATATTGCAGATGAAATAGTTTGTAACAATTGGCGCATAGATAAAACTCCCCAAAATCGACTTTAATATTATTTTGAATGAACGACTAATTAACTCAAATATAATAGACAATATTTTAAATCTATACTCAAGCATAAAAAGTGGCCGGCAAATCAGCCGACCAGTTATTTTATACCTATCATTATTTTAAACGTCCAAATTCGCCACGTTCAGCGCATTTTCAACAATGAAATCGCGGCGCGGTTCAACCACATCACCCATTAATTTGGTGAAAATTTCATCGGTCACATCCGCCTGCTCCACCGTCACGCGCAATAATGAACGATTATCGGGATCCAATGTGGTTTCCCATAATTGATCGGCGTTCATTTCGCCCAATCCTTTATAACGGGAAATGGACAGCCCCTTGCGGCCAAGCGCCAATATCGCGTCCAGCAATTCGGACGGGCGGGTCACTATATCGCCCTTTTTATTGGCGATATTATCTTCTTCTGCATCGCCATCATCGCCTTGTGTGCTGCTCGATGTGGCCTTTACCAATTTGGCTGGCGTTAAATAGCTTTCGCTTTCTTCGCCTGCCAATTTATGCATTTTTCGTGCCTCTGCGCTGTCCAGAAATTTGGCCTCAATCGCATGATGGTCCGTAACACCGCGCCATAAACGTTCAAAATATACGCCGCCGCTTTCGCTAACGCCGCCGGTCCATGTCCCCTCGCTATCCTGTGCGCCCAACCAAGCAGCCGTTTTTGCCACGGATTGCGCGCGCGTTGCAGCGTCTTGTTCGGGGGAAAGGCCGCCATTTAACGCCATGCCTTCAATAATGGCGGGGTCATAACGGCGCGGCACATAACGCATTAAACTGCGCATACGGCGGGCATGGGAAATTAATGTACCCAAATCCTCGCCACTGCGCGCGCCCGCAGCAGTTTCCAAAACCACCGCGCCCAGCCCTGCATCAACCAAATATTGATCCAGCGCATTATCATCTTTCAAATATACCTCGCTCTTACCCCGTGCGACCTTATAAAGCGGGGGCTGTGCAATATATAAATAGCCATTTTCCACAATTTCCGGCATTTGGCGGTAGAAAAATGTCAATAATAATGTTCGAATATGCGCACCATCGACATCAGCATCGGTCATGATGATAATTTTATGATAACGCAATTTTTCCAATGTGAAATCTTCACGGCCAATACCCGTGCCAATTGCCTGAATCAATGTGCCCACCTCTTTGGATGACAACATCCGATCAAAACGCGCACGTTCGACGTTCAGAATTTTACCTTTAAGTGGTAGGATTGCTTGATATTTGCTGTTGCGGCCCTGTTTGGCGGAGCCGCCCGCACTATCCCCTTCCACCAAGAATAATTCAGATTTTGCAGGGTCTTTTTCAGAACAATCATGTAATTTGCCGGGCAAAGACGCCACGGTCAATGCGCCCTTACGGGTCATTTCACGGGCTTTTTTTGCAGCCTCCCGCGCGGCGGCGGCGTCGATAACCTTTTGAATGACCATTTTTGCATTGGCGGGATTTTCTTCCAACCATTCATTCAAACGATCCGCCATCAACCCCTCCAATGGTTGACGAACCTCTGACGAAACCAGCTTATCCTTGGTTTGAGAGCTGAACTTTGGATCGGGTAATTTTACCGACACAATGGCGGTCAATCCTTCACGCATATCATCGCCGGTCAAGGAAACCTTTTCCTTTTTCATCATCCCCGATTTATCGGCATAGCTGTTCAATGTGCGGGTCAATGCCGCACGAAACGCCGCCAAATGCGTGCCACCATCGCGTTGCGGAATATTATTGGTGAAACATAGCACATTTTCATAATAGCTATCATTCCATTCCAAAGCGACATCAATTCCAATGCCGTCCTTTTCCGAAGAAATAGCAATGGGCTCGGGCAATAAAGGTGATTTATTCCGATCCAGATATTTCACAAAGGCCGCGATGCCGCCCTCATAAAATAAATCATGTTCCAATGGTTCTTCATGGCGATTATCGCGCAGCAAAATATGCACACCGCTGTTCAAAAATGCCAATTCGCGGTAACGATGCTCCAATTTATCAAAATCAAATTCCAACACATTTTTAAACGTATCAGACGATGCCATAAATGTAACGCGCGTACCCTTTTTAACGCCGCCCTTGCCATTGTCCGGCGCATCACCGCGCACCACCAATGGACCGACGCTATCACCATGTTCAAAGCGCATCCAATGTTCTTTGCCATCGCGCCAAATCGTCAATTCCAAAAATTCGGAAAGCGCGTTCACCACGGACACGCCCACGCCATGCAAACCGCCCGAAACCTTATAGGCATTATCATCGGAGGTATTTTCAAATTTACCGCCCGCATGCAGCTGGGTCATAATAACCTCTGCGGCAGAAACGCCCTCTTCCTTGTGCATATCCACCGGAATACCGCGCCCATTATCCTCCACCGACACGCTGCCATCGGGGTTCAGTTCAATTAAAACAAGGTCGCAATGCCCCGCCAGCGCCTCATCAATCGCATTATCAGACACCTCAAACACCATATGGTGCAAACCGCTGCCATCATCCGTATCGCCAATATACATGCCGGGGCGTTTGCGCACAGCGTCAAGGCCCTTTAAAACCTTAATACTATCCGCGCCATAGGCGTTTTGATTGGGTGTTTTATCGGCGGGCTGTTCATTATGTTCACTCATGGTGAAAGCCTAGTCCATTTTTCACAAAAACAAAAGCAAAAGCCGCATTTTTCCACAGCATTTTAACATTCTATATTGGACAGGATATTTGATAAGGAAAGAAGGATTAAACGCCGTCTTTACGGCCCAATTCATTCACCCGTGCGACCACCTCATCACGCACATTTTCAGAAACAAATTTGCCAATATCCCCGCCATAAAAGGCAATTTCCTTTACCAATCGACTGGCAATGGGTTGCAATTCAACATCCGCCATTAAAAAAACGGTCTCAATCCGCTCGTTCAGCTGCCTGTTCATGCCGGTAAGTTGATATTCATATTCAAAATCGGTCACCCCCCTAATCCCGCGGATGACAATATTTGCGCCTTGCTGCTCAGCAAAATTGACCAATAAGCTGTTAAAGCCAACAACCTCTATATCGCCTTTAACCTTAGCAACCTCTCTGCGGACCATCTCCAATCGCTCATCATCGCTGAACATAGGGGATTTGCTGGCATTGGTGGTAACCCCGATAATCAATTTATCGACAAATTTCGCACCACGTTCAATAATATCCATATGCCCGCGGGTAATGGGGTCAAATGTCCCGGGATAAACGCCTATTTTCATTTCACCTCCCCCATATGCATTATATTTTTTATGACCAAATAATATATTATTTAATGATTACGCTCTACGATATAGCGCGCAATATCGCGTAATAAATCAGCCTCTTTACCATGGCCTGCCAAATGGCCAATGGCTTGATTAGACAGCATTTCGGCCTGTGCCTTGGCCCGCGCCAAACCCATTAAGGAAACAAAAGTTTCCTTGCCTGCCTTTGCATCTTTTTGCAGCGCCTTACCCGCCAATGCCTCATCACCCTCCACATCCAAAATATCGTCGGCAATTTGAAACGCCAATCCAATATCGCGTGCATATGCATTTAAAGATGTGCGGTTCTCCAGTGGCACATGGCCCAAAATCGCGCCCATTTCCACGCTGACGCCAATCAAGGCCCCGGTCTTAAGCTGTTGCAATTTGGTAATTGTCGGCAAATCGAAATTATTTTTTTCCGCCTCTAAATCCATCATCTGGCCGCCCGCCATCCCCATAGGGCCGCTGGCAATGGCAAGCGCGCTTATTAAATCGCCGCGAACAAAGGGGTCGGGAAAAATATTCTTATCGGACAACATTTCAAATGCCAAGGCGTGCAGCGCATCACCCGCCAAAACGGCAATTGCCTCATCAAATTGCAAATGCACCGTCGGCTTACCACGGCGGACATCATCATCATCCATACAGGGCAAATCATCATGAATTAACGAATAAACATGTATCGCCTCCACCGCCGTTGCCGCTCGCAAAGCCATGTCGGGATCGGCATTATATATTGCCGCAATCTGGGTTAATAATAATGGCCGCAATCTTTTCCCGCCGCCAATGGCCGCATGGCGCATCGCATGGTAAAGCGGCGCGCGCGCATCATCGGGAATGGGCAATAATAAATCAAAATCCGCATCAATGCGCCCCGCAATTTGCGACAATGCTTGACTCAACGGCGTATCAGATGTGATTTTTGACATTATCAGTCTTCGTCAAAAGATTGAACAGAGGCCGGTTGCTTATCTTTATCCAGCATGATTTTATCAATTCGTGCCCGGGCATGGTCCAACCGTTTTTGGCATAAAAGCCTTAATTTCTCGCCCTGTTCATATAAATCAATTGATTTGTCCAAGGGCACATTGCCTTGTTCCAATTGATGCACAATCTCCTCCAGCTTTTGCAGCGCGGTCTCAAAATTATGCTCATCATTTATTTTTATTGCATCGGTCATAACATATCATTGCCGTGAGCGTAGGAATTGGTCAAGCAATTCATATGCTCATTTAAGGCAAAAAATTACCTAAAGTAGATAATAGCCCGCAAAAAATTATTGCGAATAAAAACCAACTCGATAAATAAACTCTAATGAAAAAAATAAATCTTACTCTCATCCCAGTCGCATTATTGGCGCTTGCCGGTTGCGATAAAAACGAAACCAACAATGAAATCAGCGCAGAGGGCAATAAGGTGGCAATGACACCGGCTGACCTGCCCCCGCCAATTACATCAAGCAAAACATATCGTTGCAAGGATAACACCATCCTTTATGTCGATATTTTTGGCGAAATGCAGGGCGCAGCGGTTCGCATTAGCGATAAAAATTCTGCGGCCATTCGTGCCGACCTGCCCAAAGCGGAGGCCGCCGAAACAGACGCACAGGGCAATAATGTCGCCGCCCCCGCCACCCCGCAAGGCACATTGGTTTCCAGCGATGGTGAACTGACCGTGTCGGGTGAAGCAGGCAATTTAACCGTTAAACTTCCCGGCAAATCGGCGCAAAGCTGTAAAGCATAAACATCAACAATCCTTTATATAGATGAAAAAGGTCGGGCCTGTTCCGGCCTTTTTTATGCCTCTTTCCTTTTATTTTATCCTGCGATAGGATATTTCGCGTAAAATGGGGATTGGGGAATATTCATGTTTATTGGCCATTATGCGCCCGCCTTTGTCGCGGCAGCTTTAATCGGGGCGTCGTCAGGGTCCAAAATTTTGGGCGCGCGCCGTCCTGCGGTTTTGGCGATTATGATGGCGGCGGCGCAATTGGTGGACATATTTTTCTTTGCCCTTGTCATTGGCGGGGCGGAAAATATGCGGATAATAGAGGGAATAAGTGCCAGTAATAATATGGATTTTTACCATATGCCCTATACGCATAGTTTATTGGGCAATGCCATTTTTGCCCTTATCTTCGCAATAATTATCCAAATATTATATAAACATAGACGTCTTTCAATCTTGGCCGGATGCGTTGTTTTATCGCATTGGTTTATTGATTGGTTGGTCCATATCCCCGACCTTACCATGATGGGGTCTGCGCCAAAATTTGGTTTGGGGCTGTGGAATTATCCCATGATTGCCCGATTATTGGAAACCACCTTTATCGGCATTTCTATATTATTTTATTTTGCGGCACGGCATAAAAAAATGGCGCGGCGGCCATTTTGGGTTTTGGTGATGGTGTTGATAATGCTGCAATCATTTGATTGGTTTGCCCCTGCGCCCACACAAATGTCGCTGCGCCTGCCGATGATGGCGCTATTTGCTTATATTGTGGTAATATTATTATCTTTTTGGAACGACCGCGCTAAACATAAATGACATTGGCATAAATTTCATTGGTATAAATTTCATTGGTATAAATTTCATTGGTATAAATAGCTGGAAAAAAATCAGCGTAGAAAAATATTTTATGCGATTATTTTTTTACAATAAATATTATAGGGGGCTGGAACAAATTAAACAGCCGCGCTAAAGGGCTTTTATGACTGATCATCACGCCTATGCTAAACCCGAAATTACTCCTCAAATTGTGGCCGAACATGGCCTGAATCAGGAGGAATATCAACGCATCCTAAATGCAATGGGGCGTGAGCCAAATTTGGTGGAATTGGGCATATTTTCCGTCATGTGGTCAGAACATTGCAGTTATAAATCATCGCGCATCCATTTATCAAAATTACCCACCACCGCGCCATGGGTAATTTGCGGGCCAGGCGAAAATGCAGGCGTTATTGATATTGGCGAAGGGCCAAATGGCACAAAATTGGCGGCGATTTTCAAAATGGAATCGCATAATCACCCCAGCTATATTGAACCATATCAAGGTGCAGCAACGGGCGTTGGCGGCATTTTGCGCGATGTGTTCACCATGGGCGCGCGCCCTGTGGCCAACCTAAACGCCCTGCGCTTTGGACGTCCTGAACACCCCAAAATGAAACATTTGGTCAAGGGTGTGGTCGCCGGCATTGGCGGATATGGCAATTGTGTGGGCGTGCCCACCGTTGGCGGTGAAGTGAATTTCCACCCTGCCTATGACGGCAATATTTTGGTCAATGCAATGACAGTGGGCGTGGCCGACCAAACAAAGATTTTTTACAGCGCGGCCACCGGTGTCGGCAACCCCATTGTGTATGTAGGCAGCAAAACCGGCCGTGATGGCATTCATGGCGCGACCATGGCATCGGCCGATTTTGGCGAAGATGCAGAGGAAAAGCGCCCAACGGTTCAGGTTGGCGATCCCTTCACCGAAAAATTATTGATTGAGGCATGCCTTGAATTGATGGCAACCGATGCAATTGTCGCAATACAGGATATGGGCGCGGCTGGTTTAACCAGCTCTAGCGTGGAAATGGCCACCAATGGCAAAGCAGGAATTAGGTTAAATATGGACAATGTGCCATGCCGCGAAACCGGCATGACCCCCTATGAAATGATGTTGTCCGAATCCCAAGAACGCATGTTAATGGTGTTAAAACCGGGCAAAGAAGCCATGGCAGAGGCGATTTTCAAGAAATGGGAATTGGATTTTGCCATTATTGGTGAAGTAACCGACACGGGCCATATGGTCCTTGAATGGCAGGGCGAGGTTGTGTGCGACATCCCCCTTGGTCCATTGGCGGAGGACGCACCAAAATATGACCGTCCCGCCATGTCAAAAGAGGATTATCAGGCATGGGCCAATGTGCCGCCATTGGGTGATATTCCGCAAAGCGCCGATATTGGCGCGGATTTGCTAAAATTAATGGCCAGTCCGGATATCGCATCGCGCCGTTGGATTTACGAACAATATGACAGCCAAGTGGGCGGCGATACGGCGCAGCTTTCGGGCGGGGACGCCGCCGTTGTGCGGATACATGGCACAAATGATGGCAAGGCAGGCCGCGCATTGGCGATGAGCACCGATTGCACCCCGCGCTATGTCTATGCCAACCCGTTTGAGGGCGGAAAACAGGCCGTGGCCGAAACCTATCGTAATATCAGCGCAGTGGGCGCAACCCCATTGGCCATTACCAATTGCCTAAATTTTGCCAATCCCGAACGCCCTGAAATTATGGCGCAATTTGTCGGCGCATTAGAAGGAATGGGAGAGGCATGCCGCGCATTGGATTATCCCATCGTGTCGGGCAATGTGTCGCTTTATAATGAAAGCAAGGCAACCGGCGGCGGCAGCGCCATCTTGCCCACGCCCGCCATTGGCGGTGTCGGCGTGATGGAGGATGTCAGCAAAATGGCGACCATCGCATTAAAAGAATCAGGACAGCAATTGCTGGTCATTGGCGCACCAGATGAAATTGGCAGCCATATGGGCCAATCGCTTTATGTGCGTTATATTTTGGACCGTGAAAGCGGCGATGCACCGCATGTTGATTTGGAAAAAGAGCGTAAAACAGGCGAGATGATACGCCAGCTTATCCATAATCAACAAGTAGATGCAGTGCATGATTGTGCCGATGGCGGCCTGCTTGTCGCCATTACCGAAATGGCGATGGCGGGTAATATTGGCGCACAGGTTGATTTGCAGCCCGGCCAATCAAATAATGCGGTGGCGGCAATGTTTGCCGAGGATCAGGGGCGCTATATTGTCGCCATTCCAAAGGGCATTTCATATATGGATGTGGTGAAAATGGTGCGCGATGCAGGCATTAACTGCTATCATATCGGGGTTACAGGCGGCGATTCAATCTGGCTTGGCGATATTTCGGGTAAATTTGGCGAAGTAGCCAACATCCCGCTTACCGACCTTCGCGCCGCGCATGAAAGCTTCTTTGCCGATTGGATGGCGGATTGATTTTTCGCAGTTAATCATTGTTGATTTAACCACTTTCATTCCCATGTTTCTCTGTCACTCCCGTGAAAATGGTAAACCAGATAGAAAAGCACCGTCATTCCCGTGAAAACGGGAAACTATATTCGCTTTTGCTGGATCCCCGCCTTCGAGGGGAAGAAGTAGAATGAATACAAATTCAAAAATGGTCTAACCCAGAGTGAATAGGCCTTAAAATATGCCCACCGCGCCATCAATCCAAAATGAAAGCGCGGTCAATATGATAATCGCGACAATAATATATCGGCTAATTTTTTGGGGGATAAGGCATATGGCAATTTCAATGGCCATTGCCATGCCAAATAATAATGAAGCGGCGATAAAAAAATCAAACCCTGTCCAATTTACCTGATCAGTAAACTGCATCGCCGCCAAAGGAAGCAGTAAAATAAAGGTCAAAATTCCCCACATTATCGCGCGGGGCCGGTTTATTGCCAAATGATTTCTCCTCTACATATTATTTCCGGCCAAATAATTTTTCTACATCATCCATGGCCAATTTAACCCATGTTGGCCGGCCATGATTGCATTGGCCGCTATGCGGAGTGACCTCCATCTCGCGCAGTAAGGCGTTCATTTCGGTTACATTTAACACACGCCCCGCGCGGACCGAACCATGACATGCCATTGTCGCGGCGACATGGTCAATGCGTTCTTTTAACGATAAAGCCGCGTCAAATGCGGTCAAATCATCGGCAATATCGGCCAATAATTTTGCTGCATCCACCTTTTTCAACATGGCGGGCACGCTGCGCACCATCATGGCATTTGGTCCAAATCTTTCCACATCCAACGCCAATAGGGCTAAATCAGCCTGAACCGCCTCTAACCTATCACATTCTTCCTCGCTCAACTCCACTATATCGGGAATTAACAAACCCTGTGCTGCTATGGCCTGTCCCTCGCCCGCTTTTCGCATTCGTTCCAACACCAAACGTTCATGCGCGGCATGTTGGTCCACAATGACCAGCCCGTCCATAGCTTCCGCCACAATATAGGTATTGGCAATTTGCCCGCGCGCAATGCCCAATGGATAGCTGGCTGCGTCTTCTATTGGGGCGGTAGCCTGAACCGCGCGGCCCATTAACGGGGCAAGATTTTCATAAATAATAGCGGCATTTTTGGGGTTGGGCGCATTATATCCCCCATTATATGCTGAATTAAAATTCCCCCTATAGGGTGTCGCACCATCGGCGACATGCGACGCGCGCATATCGCGGTCCCCCTGCCAATGATATGCACCGGACATTTCGTCATTTGGAGGATTTGAACCAAAGGATTGGGAATGACCCGCCCCTGCATTGTCAAAAATATTAGTTTGCTGTTCTATTATCGGTTCGGTCTGCCACCGCGACATGGCATTTTCATCGGCGCGGCGCGATCCGGCAAAGCCAGCTTCATCCAATGCACGGCGCAGCCCCGCGACAATCATGCCGCGAATCATGGCCGGTTCGCGAAACCGCACCTCCGTTTTTGCAGGATGCACATTTACATCGACAAGGTCATGGTCAATATCAATGAATAAAGCGACAACGGCATGGCGATCGCGCGCCAGCATTTCGGCATATGCGCCGCGAATCGCACCGGTCAGCAATCGGTCCTTTACCGGTCGGCCATTAACGAACAAATATTGATGATCGGCAATACCGCGGTTAAATGTCGGCACGCTGGCCAATCCATATAATCGCACCCCATCGCGCGGCATATCAATCGCAATGCTATTTTGCGCAAAACCAGCAGCGGTTAATGCCGAAATACGCTGCGCCAAATTATCGGTTTGTTGCAGCGACAGGCTTTGCTTACCATTATGTTCCACATGAAAGCTGATATCCATTCGCGCCATGGCCAAACGGCGGATAACATCCATGCTGGCGCCATATTCGGACCGTGCAGTGCGCAAAAATTTGCGACGCGCGGGGATTTTCCCGAAAAGATTTTCCACCCTAATCCGTGTGCCATATGGCATGGCAATGGGTGAAAATGCGCTGCGCACACCATGATCAATGGTTAATTTCCAACCATCGCCATTTTCTATACGGCTTTCCAAATTTAATGTTGAAACACTAGCAATAGAGGGCAGCGCCTCCCCCCGAAATCCCAATGTTGCGACTTTCTCAATCGCCTCATCAGGCAATTTTGATGTGGCGTGCCGTTCCATGGCCAATGCCATATCATCACGATCCATCCCGCATCCATTGTCGATTATTTCGATAAGGTCGAGCCCGCCCTCGCCCAGGCGTATATCGATACGGTCCGCGCCCGCATCAATCGCATTTTCGACAAGCTCCTTCAACGCACTGGCTGGTCTTTCGACCACTTCACCTGCGGCAATGCGATTTACGAGATTTTCTGGCAGTCTTCTTATTGACATCCCAGCATTACTAGCCCAATCGCATCAAAGAGGCGACTCCCAATATTGGTTAATTTTCACATGGCAAGCGATTGCTGGCTTTTTTGTGATTATTGGCTATAGGAAAGTTGCTTAAAAAAAATTTTTTAACGAGCATCATGCTCATTGATACAGGATTGTGCACAAATTATGTTATTCAGCCGATTTTTCCGCTTGGCTTCACAGGATATGGCCATTGATTTGGGAACCGCAAACACCGTGGTTTATGTTCGTGGACAGGGAATCGTCCTGAATGAACCATCTGTGGTGGCGATTGAAACCTTAAACGGTATCCGCCGGGTAAAGGCTGTGGGCAATGATGCAAAATTGATGATGGGTAAAACCCCCGATTCGATTGAGGCGATTCGCCCGCTTCGTGATGGTGTGATTGCCGACATTGATGTTGCCGAACAAATGATTAAATATTTCATTGAAAAAGTTCATGGCAAACGCCGCATGTTCCGTTATCCCGAAATCGTCATTTGTGTTCCATCTGGTTCAACATCGGTGGAACGCCGCGCCATTCGTGACGCCGCATCAAATGCAGGGGCCAGCGAAGTGCATTTAATCGAAGAACCAATGGCCGCAGCCATTGGTGCGGATATGCCCGTTATCGAACCCATTGGTTCAATGGTCGTGGACATTGGCGGCGGCACAACCGAGGTTGCCGTTTTGTCATTGCGCGGTTTGGCATATACCACATCGGTGCGCACCGGCGGGGATAAAATGGACGAAGCCATTGTGTCCTATGTGCGCCGTCACCATAATTTGTTAATTGGTGAAGCCACCGCAGAGCGCATTAAAAAAGAATATGGCGTTGCCCGTGCGCCAAAGGATGGCGTTGGCGAAACCATTCATATTAAGGGCCGCGATCTGGTCAATGGCGTGCCAAAGGAAATTTCAATAAATCAGGCACAAATTGCCGAGGCATTGGCCGAACCCATTGGCACAATTGTCGAAGGTGTTCGTATCGCGCTTGAAAATACCGCGCCTGAATTGGCGGCGGATATTGTGGATCAGGGCATTGTTTTAACCGGCGGCGGCGCGTTAATGTCAGGATTGGACGAATATATGCGTGATGAAACCGGATTGCCCGTTACCGTGGCCGAAGATCCGCTTACCTGTGTTGCCATTGGCACTGGCCGCGCATTGGAAGACCCGCTATTCCGCGGCGTTTTAATCACAGCTTAACGAAGGGGGGAATGCATGGCGACGCCGGATAAACGGCGTCTCGGATTTTCCCGCCGGGCGCAATATAATTTATTCGCTGCCTATTTGCTGGCAATTGCCGGGGCAATAATGGCCGCTTTATTACTGCTAATCTCGCTGCTTGATCCGGCGGGTTTTTCTGCGTTGCGCGTGGCCGCGACGGAGTTAACATCACCGGTGGCCCGTTTCTTCTCCTCCGTCCGGCAATCCACCACGGATGTCAGCGAAAATATGTCGGCTTATTTTGATGCCGCCTCGCAAAATCGCGAATTGGATAAGAAACTATCCCTATATCGCCAACGCGAAATGAAATATAAGGCAGCCGAGCTGGAGAATAAGCGGCTTCGCGCAATGTTGAACCTTATTGAACAAGAACCAACGCACATTGCAATGGGCCGTTTAATCGGATCAACCACCGTTAATTCACGCCGCACCGCCATTTTATCTGTGGGCGGCAATGATGGTGTTAAAAATGGCCAACCCGTGCGCAGCCCCAATGGGCTTATCGGGCGGGTGATTGAAACCGGGCCAACCACATCGCGCATATTATTGATAACTGATCCAGAAAATGTGGTGCCGGTCATGCGCATTACCGACGGTGTCCCCGCATTTGCAACCGGCACGGCCAATGGGCAATTGACCATCAAATTGATCAATTTGGGGCTTAATCCGTTTAAGGTAGGGGATATTTTGGTGTCATCGGGCAATGGTGGTTTATTTCCGCCCAATGTTCCCGTGGCCATTGTTACCAAAAAAACCGATGAGGGCGCAGAGGCGCGGCCATTGGCCGATCCCACGCGCGAACCATGGGCCGCGGTTTACCCCCCTTTCCAAAAATCTGAAGCCATCACGCCCATTAACGCATCATCGTTGAATAAGGAAGAATCCGGTGAGGATGATGCGCCATGATTGGGCCAAAACAAATCCAAAATAATCCCATTAAGAAATTTGCGAATAATATTAGCAAGAGCATGAAAAGACGGCCCCGCCACCGTTCATCATTAAACCGCAGCCAAAGTAAATCGCGCAAAACATTTATCCCCATTGCGTCCATTTTATTTTGTTCGGCATTATCGGGAATATTTTTAATAACGCAGCATCCGTTATTGCCGCCTTTGGGTTTTATGATGTTTATTAGCTGGCGGCTGCTTCGTCCTTCCTTATTTCCCATGTGGGCGGGCCTGCCCTTTGGATTGATGGATGATATATTCACCGCACAGCCATTTGGATCGGGCGGCCTGTTATTCAGCCTGACCATGCTGGTCATGATGAATATTGATAATCGGACAAGCTGGCGTCAATATGGTATGAATTGGGTAATTGGTGCAATTTTAATAATAATTTATTTGTTCGCCAATTTATTTTTTCAGGGTATTTACCAAATAAGGGCCGAATTCATCACCATCATGCCGCAAACCATATTAGCCATTTTAACATTCCCGCTTATGCTACGCTTGGCCGGATGGCTTAATCGATATAGGCTTTCGTCATGAAATTTGGCCGCCCATCAAAAAAAAATAAAGCGCCCTTTACCATTGCGCAGCAAAATTTCGCCTTTTCGCGCCGCACCTTATTTGTCGGTGCGGTTCAGGGCGGCTTTGGCGTGCTGTTAAGCGCGCGCATGGCATATATTGCGGTGGCGGAAAATGAAAAATACCGACTTGCCTCTGAAAGCAATCGTGTCAATTTAACCTTCATCCCCCCGCGCAGGGGGTGGTTTGTCGATCGATTTGGCAAACCCATTGCCACCAACCGCACCGATTTTCGTGTCGATGTTATTCCCGATCGCATGGTGGATAAGGACGCAACGATTAAATCGCTTGCCGAATTATTAAGTTTGGACACCGAAACGGTCGAACGGATTAAAAAAGAGGTCAAACATTCCAGCGGATTTCAACCCGTGCAAGTCGCATCGGGGATGAGTTTTGACGATTTTGCAAAAATAAGCGTGCGTGCGCCCGATTTACCCGGTGTTTCGCCCAGACAGGGTTTCTCCCGCTATTATCCCAGCGGGCCCGCCGTCGGCCATTTAATCGGATATGTGGGCGGTGCATCGGCCGAGGAATATAAGGCGCTGAAAAATCCATTATTGATTACCCCGGGTTTCAAAATCGGCAAAGATGGATTGGAAAAGCAATTTGAAAAAACATTGGAAGGATCGCCCGGCGCAAAACGGGTGGAGGTAACCGCAAGGGGCAAAATCGTCCGCGAATTAACCACAAGGGGCGATGTGCCGGGCAAACCAGTGCAATTGACCATTGATATTGACCTTCATAATTATGCCGCCCGCCGATTGGGGTTGGAATCAGGCTCTGTGGTTGTCATGGATTGCTTAACCGGTGATATTTTAACCATGGCGTCCATGCCATCATTTGACCCGAACAGCTTTTCCGACGGCATTGGTGTGTCGGAATATAAATGGCTGGCTCAAGATGACCATAAACCGCTGCGCAATAAAACATTAAGCGGACTTTACCCCCCCGGATCGACGGTGAAACCCATGGTCGCCATGGCATTTTTGGAGGCGGGGCTTGACCCAGAGGCAAGCGTTGGGTGCAGTGGCGGCCTGCGTGTGGGAAACCGTGTATTTCGTTGTTGGAACAGGCGCGGCCACGGCAGTGTAAATATGCGCAGGGCCATTTCACAAAGCTGTGATGTGTATTTTTATCATTTTGCCCAAAAAATCGGCATGGACCCCATTGCGTTAATGGCCGAAAAACTGGGTATGGGGCAGAAATTTGACCTGCCCGTGGCCAGCCAATCATATGGCACTGTGCCGAATCCGGCATGGATGCTTAAAAAACATGAACGCAAATGGGCGGCATTTGACACGGTAAATTCCACCATTGGACAGGGATATATGCTGGCCAATCCATTGCAATTGGCGGTCATGGCATCGCGTTTGGCAACGGGCAAAAATTTAATGCCGCATTTATTGTTAAATAAAAAAGCAAAGCCCCCTTCCGAACTTGGCTTTACCGAAGAACATATAAATTATGTGCGCCAAGCGATGAGCGATGTGGTCAATGGTGATGGAACAGCTGGCCGGGCCAGATTACCAATTGCCGATGTTAAATTGGCAGGAAAAACCGGCACTGCACAGGTTGTAAGCTTGGATTATGGGCGCGGGGGCAGCGATGTGTCGTGGAAATATCGCGATCATGGCCTGTTCATTTGTTTCGCGCCATTTGACAATCCGCGCTATGCCGCATCTGTGGTTATTGAACATGGCGGCGGTTCAGGTTCGGCCTATCCCATTGCGCGCGATGTTTTGACATTTTTATACGACCGAGAAGCCGCAATGAAAACATTGGAATCAATGGAGGCGGGGTGGGGCGGCACGCCGGAACAGCGAATGGCCCGTAATTTGGCCGCATTTCGCGTGCAAAATGGCGTGGATGCAAAGCCCAAACCGACAAATGAGCCGCCTTCTGCCAATGGCGCTGCAAATGCAACGGCTTCCCCTTCACCGGCCACGGGGCAATCACCGTCCACAGGGCAGGTACCGCCTACAGGGCAAGTGCCAACCAATGATGCGGGGGATGAATAATGTCGGTTATTCCAGATAAAATCGCCGCCCTGCCTTGGCGCATTATTTTTTTACTTTTAATAATGGTCAGCTTTGGCACAACGGTTTTATATTCAGCAGCAGGCGGCAATATGCAGCCATGGGCCGCAAAACATATGATCCGTTTTTTAATCCTGCTTGCCATGGCGATTGTCATGTCGCGTTTCTCATTGGATTTTTACAAAGCAATTACCTTTCCGGTTTATGGTGCCATTTTATTATTGTTGATGGGCGTGGAAATTTTGGGATTTGTCGGCGGCGGCAGCCAAAGATGGATTGATCTGGGCTTTATGATGTTACAACCATCTGAATTGATGAAACCTGCCATCGTTCTTGCCATTGCATCATTTTTTGACCGCCTTCCCCCGTCGAAAATTGGCACATTTGATGCCGTTTGGCCCGTGATGATGTTAATTGGCGTGCCCGCCGCCTTTGTGCTTTTACAACCCGATTTAGGGACAAGCCTGGCCATTATCGCAGGTGCTATAGTGGTTGGCTTTGTCGCCGGATGGCCGCTTAAATGGTTTATTACTGCCGGAATATCGGCTATTTTCCTTATCCCCTTGGCGTTTTTTTTCGGGCTAGAGGAATATCAACAAAAACGCGTTACCACATTTCTTAACCCTGAAGCAGACCCATTGGGTAGCGGATATCATGTCAATCAATCACAAATTGCCATTGGTTCGGGCGGATTATTTGGCAAAGGATTTTTGAACGGTACGCAAAGCCATTTGGACTATTTACCCGAAGGACATACCGATTTTGTTTTCGCCACCATGGCAGAGGAATGGGGAATGATTGGCGGATTGGCGGTGATATTCGGCTTTTTCCTATTATTAAAATGGGGTACAAATGTCGGGTTAAATTGCAAATCGCGTTTCGGACAATTAACCGCCGTGGGCCTTACCTTCGTTATATTTTTCTATGCCGGCGTTAATTTAATGATGGTGATGGGCTTTGCCCCCGTTGTTGGCATTCCCCTTCCTTTTTTAAGCCATGGTGGTTCATCCATGATGACAATTATGATCTGTATTGGCATTATTATGGCAATTGAACGTAACCCCGGCGGTCGCAATTCGACATTTTCATAATCTTATAAGTTGACTTATGCCCGCATGGACCACAAATGACTTTAAAGCGGTTATCCGCAAATATATGGACGCATAGCTCAGTTGGTAGAGCAGCTGACTCTTAATCAGCGGGTCCACGGTTCGAGCCCGTGTGCGTCCACCATTTTTTCTCTCTTATTTTAATAATCATTCTTTGATTTATATTTAACTGCATTTGCACGGCGCAACACAAAAATAGAAACAGGGAGATTGATTAAAATCGCGGTAACCACGCCAGGGGCATAACCATTTAGTAAAAATGCCGCCGGAATATGAGGTATGAATAGGTTTACTAATAGGATGGCCGCAAAACAATTCACCATATGATGTTTGGCGGGGCCAAAGGGCCCTCTGCACACCCATATAGTAGCCGCCGCCGCTAATATTGCTACTATAATAAGCGCCAAAATAAATATTGATGGCGTTGGCAAGCTGACATTATGCCCAACAAAACGTGCCGTTAAAGCAATTGATTGTTCCCGATAATATCCATAAGTGAAGGCTTCCTCTAGATTATGCACACATAAAGCCGCAAATAAAATCCACATATTTTGTGCTGCGACATTTTTCTTACTCAATCTCATATATATATTTATATCATATTGTTAATCTACATTCAAATGGAGCATTTAGAGCGGATATTTACTACTTACCATGTATAATCTTTATGATATATAGTAGCAAATGAAGCGTTCTTTTTATGAAAATAATATCTCCACTTTCTTAAATGACACACAAGATAAAATTCTTGGAGTTCTTGCTCGCCACAACCAATTTGAACTCGCTACACAACAGAAAAATGCATGGGTAAAGCAAATCAAGAATCTGAAAGAACAACTATCTAATGTACCTTCAGGTAAAATATTTTTTGAGTTTGTTATCCCAAGAATGGGAAAACGCGTCGATGTCCTACTCCTCATAAAGGATATAATTTTTGTTTTAGAATATAAGGTGGGTGCTAATTTTTATGATAAGCATGCCAAGGATCAAGCCCTAGATTATGCACTTGATCTCAAAAATTTTCATGAAGGTAGCCATCACAAATATATAGTGCCCATTCTTATTTGCACTTCAGCACGAACATATAATAACGAAGTTAATTGGTATAAGGACAAAGTTGCTGCGACCTTACTCTCTAATGGCCACAATGTATCAGAGCTAATTGAAGCAATTTTCAAGAATATTGAGCAACTACAACCTCGCGCTTTTAACAAGAGAATTACTGACAATTATCAGGATGCTTTTCTCAAAGAAAAAATATGGGCAAATAGTGGTTATAAGCCGACGCCTACTATCGTAGAGGCTGCGCAAGCTCTATATCAGGGTCATTCCGTAGATGAGATTTCACGTTCTGATGCCGGCGCTAAGAACCTGACTCACACAGCAAACTGTATTTCAGATATTATAAAGGATTCCAAACAATATAAACGAAAGTCTATTTGTTTTGTCACAGGGGTTCCTGGTGCAGGGAAGACCTTAGCGGGCTTGAACATTTCAACTCGCAAAATGGAACAAGATGATGAGCATGCTGTTTTTCTATCAGGCAATGGGCCACTTGTTGCTGTCTTAAGAGAGGCCCTTGCTAGAGATGAAGTTGAACGTATAAAGGCTGCGGGTAAGAAAATATCTAAAAAAGAGGCTATACAGAAAGTAAGTGCCTTCATTCAAAATATCCATCACTTCAGAGATGAAGGGGTCAGATCACCTAAGCCACCAGCTGAACATATTGTGGTTTTTGATGAGGCACAACGTGCCTGGAATCAAGCACAAGCCCAAAAATTTATGGAGAGCAAAAAGGTGTATCCAACTTTGATATGTCGGAACCTGAATTTTTAATCAGTGTTATGGACCGAAGAGATGATTGGTGCACGATTATTTGTCTTATCGGCGGGGGCCAGGAGATCAACACGGGAGAGGCTGGCCTCGTTGAATGGTTTGATGTACTAAAGAAGCGCTTTGAGCATTGGAATGTTTATCACTCAAAACAGCTCACTAATAAAAATTATAGTTGGGGAGAAGATTTAAAGTCCAAACTTACTGGTCTTAATATAGAAGAAAAGACAGCGCTTCACCTAGATGTTTCAATTAGGTCTTTTCGTGCTGAGAAACTGTCGGACTTTATTGGTGCCATCATTGATGGAAACGCAGCACGGGCTAAAACTCTAAACAACTATCTGGCTGATTATCCAATCCTTATAACAAGAGATTTAAACAAGGCGAGGCAATGGCTGCGGCAAAATGCACGCGGCACAGAACGCATCGGGCTTGTTGCATCATCGGGAGCCATTCGCCTTAAGCCCGAAGGGCTTAACATTAAGGCATCTATTGATCCTGTAAATTGGTTCCTAAATGATAAAGATGATATACGTTCCTCATACTATTTGGAGGATGTAGCCACAGAATTCGATATCCAGGGCTTAGAACTAGACTGGGTGTGTATGTGCTGGGATGCAAATTTACGTAAAGAGGAAAAAGGCTGGGGCCATTATAATTTTAGCGGCACTAAATGGCAGAATGTAAACGATCCATATCGTAAAATTTACCTGTCTAATGCTTATCGTGTTTTATTGACAAGGGCACGTCAAGCTATGGTTATATTTATCCCAAAAGGTGACAAGAGTGATTTCACTCGCAATCCGAAATTTTACGATGATACATATAAATTTTTGTTATCATGCGGTATTAAATCACTATAAATTCATAACAACCCTCTTTATTTATTATCCTTATAGCCCACCCAGCGTAGTTTGGACAATGCGGGGCATTGTACGGGCAAGCCTTCAGGTTATGAGCTGTATTAAGGGGGTGTATATTGGTTGCGGGAGTAGGATTTGAACCTACGACCTTCAGGTTATGAGCCTGACGAGCTACCGGACTGCTCCATCCCGCGTCACCAATATCGGACTGTTTGTTTTGTGCAGTCCGTGGCAGTTTTTTGTTTTTCCGCTTCAGCTTTGCTGAACCGGCTGGCGGGACTGCTCCATCCCGCGTCACCAATATCGGACTGATTGTTTTGTGCAGTCCGTAGCAGTTTTATTGACCCTATGATACGGGACAAAAGGGTCTGCCATGCCCTAAATTATGATATGGTTCTGTTACATTTGTAAAAGTCAAAAGGGCAGCGACAAGTAAATGCGCTGCCCTTTTGTGAAACTGTAAATGGGTTTTATATCCGTGCTAGCACCGGCTTCAATGCCTGGCGACGCCCTACTCTTCCAACGCTTAAGCGGTAGTACCATCGGCGCAGACAGGTTTCACGTCCGAGTTCGAGATGGGATCGGGTGGAGCACTGTCGCTATGGCCACCAAGCAATGAAGCAGGTGCTAACCCCCTAATTAAAGGGGAAGGGTATATTTTTAATCGATATCTGGTCTGATAATTATCCATATGACAATCAACATTGTCATTGATGGTGGGACTTCACAAGCATGAAAAGAGTAATTAGGACTGGTTAGCTTCACGCGTTACCGCGCTTCCACACCCAGCCTATCAACGTGATGGTCTATCACGACTCGAAGAAATCTAATCTTGAGGGAGGCTTCCCGCTTAGATGCTTTCAGCGGTTATCCCTTCCATACATAGCTACCCTGCTGCGCGG